>JAFXKD010000048.1 GCA_017531925.1 Clostridia bacterium
CGGATACGCCGAATTCCTCTTCAACTGCCTTTACGAGTTCGTTCAACTCAAGAATAGTCAAACCTTTAATTGTTTCAACAATAGCTGTAATCTTTTCGTTAGCCATTTTTAAATCCTCCAAAATTCAATAAAAATTTTTGTGTTTATTATGCGATTTTTTTACGCGGTGATCTTTTGCAGATTATTCTGCAGCGGGAGCTTCCTCTGCGGGAGCAGCTTCTCCGTCCTTGTCGATAATTGCCTGAATAGCATATGCAAAGCCGTAAAGAGGGCTCTGGATGCTTCCAAGGAATTTCGCAATAAGTGTTTCTCTTGAGGGAATGTCAGCGAGTGCATTAACCGTAGCTTCATCAACTACTGCGCCGTCAACGTAACCTGCAAGAATCTGGAACGACTTAACCTTATCTGCGTATTTCTTAAGGATCTTTGCGGGAGCAACCGCGTCATCCTTGGAAATAGCGATAGCAGTCATACCAGAAAGATACTGCTTCATTTCGCCGTAACCTGCATCCTCGCAAGCTCTGCCTGTAAGGGAGTTCTTAACTACCTTATAGTCAACGCCTGCCTCACGGAGTTCCTTACGCATTGCTGTATCAGCATCAACTGTGATACCCTGGTAATTTACAAGAACACCGGAAACAGATTCTTTGATCTGAGCAGAAAGTTCAGCAACGACCTGTTGCTTCTTTTCAAGTATTACTTTACTTGGCATTGTACTTTCCTCCTGTTAATTTAACGAATGTAATAAAAAAATCCTTCCATAAAGGCATAGCACCCCAAGGAAAGACTCACATTAACATAAATATTAAGGTATAAAATCTTCCTCGGCAGGAGAGCTTGCGCCTTTACCGGAACCTGCTGTCTTTGGATAACACAAGTATTATACCATATTTTCTGTATTTGTCAATAGTTTTTTTAAAATATTTTGAATTTTTTGCATATTTTTTGCCCCGACGGTAAGTGTCGGGGCATTGTGCTTTTTTAAAGTCTTTTGATATACACGCGGGAGGGCTCTCCCTCGATATCATTCATTTCGCAAAGGAAGGAATAGCCGTATTTTTCGTACAATCCTATGTGGTTTGTTGAAATATGCACTGCTTCTGCTCCGTCCTGCTTTGCAAGTGCCTCCGCGTGTGAGAGCAGCTTACCTGCGAGCCTTTTTCCTCTGTGAGAGGGGAAGATATATAAAAATCCTATCCACGGAGTGAGGTCGGTGGGTTGAATATCATCTTTTTGAGCCAAAGTGCAGAAGCCGAGCAGCTCTTCACCCTCTGTGAGCAAAAGCACGCGAGCTTCTCCAACAAGTTCGGACAGCTTATCTTCTTTTAACAGATAGTGGAGGTAATCCGCCGCTCCCCAATCTCCCTTGGAGATTTCGGAGAGCCAATGCTCTTTATTTTCCGACAAAAAATAATCAAAAATTATCATATTCTATCCATTTACAAATTCATTATATATTGCTTTTACAGCTCTTTCGTAATCGCTTTCATAAACTGCGATAACGATACAAAGCTCGCTTGAGCCCTGGTCGATCATTCTCACGTTGACTCCCGCGCCCGAGATGGCGGAGAATATACGTGCCGCAGTACCCTTGGACTCCCTCATTCCGCGTCCTACCACGGCGATGAGAGCAAGCCCTGTATCAATGGTTATATTGTCTGCGTCAGTTACTCTGTGAAGCTCGGGAATGAGGTCATCGAGCTTATTATTAAGCTCTGACGTGCTTACGATATGGCTCATCGTATCTATTCCCGAGGCAAGATGCTCCGTATGGATAGCGTAGCTGTCAAGGCATCTGAATACTCTTGCGGCAAAGCCGAACTCTGCGCCCATTCGGTTCTTTTCGATATTGATGACCGAAAAGCCCTTTTTACCCGCAACGCCGGTTATGACCTGCTTACTCTCATGTGTGTGCGAATTGGGAACGATGAGCGTGCCCGCATCCTCGGGGTGATTCGTGTTTCTTATATTGATAGCTATGCCTTCCTTTTGCACGGGAAAGATGGAATCCTCGTGAAGCACGCCCGCGCCCATATATGAAAGCTCTCTCAGCTCTCTGTAGGTTACGGTGGAGATGGGAAGGGGAGAGTCAACTATTCTTGGGTCAGCCATAAGAAAGCCCGAAACGTCCGTCCAGTTCTCATAAAGATCTGCGCAAGCCGCTCTTGCGACGATCGAGCCCGTTATATCCGAGCCGCCGCGCGTAAATGTCTTTATTGTGCCGTTGGGCATTGAGCCATAAAATCCGGGAATAACGGCTCTTTCGTGGTATTTAAGCTCATTTTTCATAGCTTCATTCGTCTTTTCCTCGTCAAACTCGCCGTTATCCTTGAAAAATATAACATTTTCAGCATCAATAAAATCGAATCCGAGGTATTTTGCAAGTATGAGACTGTTGAGGTATTCGCCTCGGCTTGCGGCAAAGTCGCGTCCCGAGCGCGCCATCATAGCGTTCTTGATGTATTCAAGCTCGCCCATAATATCGAAATCAAGACCGAGTCCGCAGATGATATCGGTGTATCTGTCAACGATCTTCTGATAGTAGTCCGTAATATCCTCGCGGCTTCTTATCATATTATAGCAGGTATAAAGCATATCCGTGACCTTTTCGTCCGTATCCGTTCTTTTACCGGGTGCGCTCGCAACAACGTATCTGCGCGCGGGATCTTCCTTTATTATGCTTGCCACACGCTTGAAATGCTCGGTATCGGAGAGTGACGAGCCGCCGAATTTTACTACCTTTAACTGCATAATCCAATTCCTTTCTGAAAATAACGTCGCTAATCGGTGAAATTAATAACAATATATGCATTTTTGTTCCACCTTGTCAAATAAACACATCTATTGTATCACAAAACTTTGAATAAGTAAAGACAAAACCTTAAATTTTACACAGGCTTTGACAATATTTGCTCTCGGTCGGGATTATAATTTAATAAAGTTTGCTTGGGAGTTTAAAGGATATGGTTGTTTACGGCGATCTGCTCTTTCTGATAAATTTCAGTATGGATTTTTTATCCTTCTATTTTTTGTGTATTATCTTGCATAAGAGGCTGTCAACACTCAGAGTATGCATAGCGAGTGCTGTGGGCGGAATATACTCGGTAGCTTCGCTGTTCTTGGGCATTGGCAGGGAATGGTCGCTTATACTTGATGTTTCCGTGCCCGTGCTTATGTGTATTATTGCATTTGCTTCTAAAAAAACAGGTTGGTGTGAAATAATAAAGACCGTATTGCTTTACTTTTTCGTTTCCGCACTGCTTGGCGGCTTGATGACTGCGCTGTTTTACTTATTTAACCGTATCGATTCCTTTGCGCAGCAAATGGGGGCTGACGAGGGCATCGACGTGTGGATATTTACTATTCTGACCGTTGTTTCCTCGATATTTACCCTTAAGGGTGGGAGCTTTTTTCGCTCGTCTGCCGCGAGGAGGGAGGGGGAGCTTGTGATCTTTGGAGGCGGAGAAAAGAGCGTTAAGCTTCGTACGCTCATAGATAGCGGAAATCTTGTTAGGGAGCCTATAAGTGAGAGGGCGGTGGTGTTTGCCTCGCTCGAAGCCTGCGCGCCCTTGCTTGATCCCGCGCTTGTGGATGCGGTGGAGGGGAAAAGGGAGCTTGAGAGCTTGCCTTTTTCAATTCTTTCGGGAGTCAGGTTGGTGCCAAGCAAGACAATTGCGGGTGAGACGGTAGTGCCGGCGATCAGATTTAAGAGAGCAGTTTTGCGCGTGGGTAAGAGCTTTAAGGAGCTTGATATTTACATAGCCCTCGTATGCGGTATTGCTCTCGGTGGATACGAGGCGGTAATATCGCACGAGGCAGCATAAAAACGCATTATTAATGGAGAAAAATATGAAGATAAAGGGGAAATTATCCGCGCGGCTCCTTTGCGGCGCAAGAGGACTTAAGGGGAAGATAAAAAAGGGGGCGCTTGAAATTAAGCTTGCTATTGCCAAGCTTCTGTCAAGGGGCGCGGAGGAGGGAGTGTATTACGTCAACGGGCCCGAAACACTGCCGCCGCCTCTGTCGAGGGAGGAGGAGGCGGAGTACATTGAAAATCTGCCGTTTGACGAGGGTGCGAGGGATAAGCTGATAGAGCATAATCTCAGGCTCGTCGTCTATATTGCAAAAAAATTTGAAAGCACGGGTATAGGCATTGAGGATCTTGTTTCCATAGGCACTATCGGTCTTATCAAGGCGATAAATACCTTTCGCGCGGATAAAAATATAAAGCTTGCGACCTATGCTTCACGATGTATAGAAAACGAGATACTGATGTATATAAGGAAAAATTCGCAAACGCGCAGCGAGCTGTCGATTGACGAGCCCCTCAACGTGGATTGGGACGGGAACGAGCTTTTACTCTCCGACGTGCTTGGAAACGAGGAGGACAGCGTGTCCTATGAGCTTGAGCAGGCGGAGGAGAGAAGGATAATAAGGGAGGCTGTGGAGCGACTCGGAGAGCGCGAAAGGCAGATAATTGAGATGAGATACGGTCTTTTCGGCCGAAAGGAGATGACGCAAAAGGACGTTGCCGATGCGCTTGGGATCTCGCAATCATACATATCGAGACTCGAAAAGAAGATAATATCGGAGCTGAGGGCGGAAATAGAAAATAAAATCTGAATTTTTCAAAAAAATTCAAAAAAACTATTGCAAAATATGTTTATTTGTGTTATAATCATATGCAATGTGAATTATTTTGCTAAAAAGTGAGGTGTAAATAAAATGAAGACAGGTATCCATCCTAAGTATGAAGAGGTTACTATCAAGTGTGCTTGTGGTGAAACAGTTACAACAAAGTCCACAAAGGGCGGAGAAGTAAGCGTTGAAATTTGCTCTAAATGTCATCCTTTCTTTACCGGTAAGCAGAAGTTTGTTGACGCCGGCGGTAGAGTTGACAAATTTAAGAAGAGATTGCAGGCAAGCGGAAGATAATCCGGCACCCTATCTCAGAACAGTACATTTCGCAACTATGGGCAAGCTGTGTGCATTAGCACATACTTGCCCTATTTGTGTTTTTACAGGCGTATTTTGATTTATTGAGGTTTTAATTATTATGGCGGAAAGCAAAATGCCCATTGCGGTCTTTGATTCGGGCCTTGGCGGGATAAGCGTACTGAAGGAGCTTGTAAGGCTTCTTCCAAATGAAAATTTCATATATTACGGCGATACCGCTAACGCGCCATACGGAATAAAGAGCGCGGACGAGGTGAGAGTTTTGACGTTTTCCGTCTATGAAAGACTGAAAAGCAGGGGAGTTAAGGCGTTCGTTATAGCTTGTAATACGGCGACGAGTGTTGCGGTAGCTGCTTTGCGCGAAAAATACCCCGATGATATAATTATCGGAGTTGAGCCCGCCTTAAAGCCTGCGGTCCTTTGCGCACCTCATCCGACGGTCGCTGTATTGGCAACACCGCTCACCTTAAGGGAGGAGAAATTTGCCTCTCTGATGGGCAGGTTTTCGGACAAGGCTAAGATCATACCGTTTGCCTGCGCGGGACTTGTTGAATTCGTGGAGCGCGGTGAGATCACGGGCGAGGGGCTGCAGGAGTTCCTTGACGGACTTCTTGCGCCGCTTAAGAGAGAGCAGCTTGACGCGGTGGTGCTTGGCTGCACTCACTATCCTCTTGTCAAGGATGCTATCCTTGAATCCCTTGGAGGCGGTGCGCTCATATTTGACGGTAGTGAGGGAACTGCGCGCGAGACGAAAAGGCGTCTTGAAGCGGCACGTCTTTTAAGTGATGGCACAGAAGGAAGTGTAATTTTTTTGGACTCCTCCTATCCCGACGTAGAAAACCCCGAGGCATCCGCTCTTTTGAGATTTGGAGGTGAATATTTATGCAGTTAGATTTTAAAGAAGAAAAAGAACATATATCCAAGGCTATTCTTGTTGGAATAGTGACGAGGGAAAGTTCCGCTGACGAGGTAGAAAAGGAGCTTGACGAGTTAGCACGTCTTCTTGATACCGCGGGTGGTGAGGAGTTTGCACGTCTTGTGCAGAACAAGGAGACACCCGATCCGAGAACGGTGATCGGCAGCGGAAAGATCGCAGAGCTTTCGGAGCTTTGCAAAAACAATGGGATAAAGCTCGTTATCTTTGATGCGGAGCTTTCTCCCTCACAGATCAGGAATATTGAGGACGATATAGGCGACGGAGTTCGCTGTATCGACCGCTCAATGCTCATACTTGACATTTTTGCTCTTCACGCGACCACGGGAGAGGGTAAGCTTCAGGTCGAGCTTGCTCAGCTCAAATATACTGCGCCAAGGCTTATCGGTAAGGGAACCGAGCTTTCACGTCTCGGTGGCGGTATCGGTACGCGAGGACCCGGTGAAAGCAAGCTTGAGAGCGACAGGCGTCATATGAAGCGCCGTATTACGGCTCTTGAGGAGGAGCTTCGCGAGCTTGAAAAGAACAGAATGACTATGCGCGCGAGCCGTGACAGGAGTCAGATCCCTCAGATAGCGATAGTGGGATATACCAACGCGGGAAAATCTACGCTTTTGAACACGCTTACGGATGCGGGAATTCTTGCGGAGAACAAGCTTTTTGCAACCCTTGATCCGACAACGAGAAAGCTAAAGCTGCCCTGCGGTGAGACCGTTTTGCTTACTGATACGGTCGGTTTTATCAGGAAGCTGCCACATCACCTTGTAAAAGCGTTCAAGTCCACGCTTGACGAGGCGGTTTATGCGGATATTCTTATGATAGTTATTGACGCTCACGACGATGAGGCGAGGGCACAGCTTGACGTTACCGAATCGCTTCTTGCGGAGCTTGGCGCGGCGGGAAAGCCCACGATCTACGTTTATAACAAGTGCGATCTTGGTATTTCCGCAGAGCTACCTTCCTATATTGCGAACAGCGAGGATCCTAACCGTGTGGTTTGCGCGATCTCTGCAAAGAGCGGGGAGGGGATCGACACACTTCTTGAAAAGATAGAAGCGATAATTCATCAGGGAAAGAGCCGTGTTACGTTTGTGATCCCCAATTCCGAGCAATCCGCGCTCAACATTCTCTATAAAAACGCGACCGTTGAAAGCGTTGATTACGGTTATGAGGGCGTTACTGTTGTTGCGACCGTTGATGCTAAGGTCCGCGGTATGCTCAAAAAATATGATGTTAACAAGCCCGAAGAGGTTGAGGAGTTTTAGTGTTAGTTAGTAAAGATGTGGGGCTTTTTTGAAAAACTTCTCGCTGCGGCTCGGTCACGCTCGGGTAAAAACAACACACTGTGTTGTTTTTTAAGACCCTCGCGCCGCTTTGCTACCCCACGCCCCGAAAAACTTTTATAAGTGGGTCAGTACTGACTCGGCGCAATTTTTCGATAATCGGTTTAAAAACCAATTATCGGTTTTGAAGATTCAACACCGCCCTTATGTGCAAGCACAACGGTCGGAATTGAACCCTCAAAACTGCGAAAACATCTCTTTGCAGAGTTGTTTTCTAAAACTTGCTTTGTGTTTTTTCTTTCTATTGAGAGGAAGGCATTTATTGAAAGGAGTTAAGCTATGGCTGAAAATGAAAAAGTGTATATAACCGTTCGAGGCTACGGCGAGGCTCGTTTTGAGGAAAAGAAGTCTGTTTTTATCGGATACTGCGAGCATGTGACGAGCGAGGAGGAGGCGCTTGCCTTTATTAAGAGGATAAAGGAAAAGCACCGCGATGCAACGCATAATTGCTACGGCTACACTATGAAGGGCGGGATACTTTGCCGATATTCCGATGACGGAGAGCCGCAGGGAACGGCGGGCAAGCCCATTCTTGACGTTTTGCAGCGAAGCGGCGTTGATGATGTTTGCGTTGTTGTGACAAGATATTTCGGCGGCACTCTGCTCGGCACGGGCGGACTCGTTCACGCGTATTCGCAGGGTGCAAAGATCGCTCTTGAGGCGGCAGGCATTGCGCACTTTGAAAGCTATGCGGTATTTGAGGTTGTCTGTTCGTATTCCGACCATCAAAAAATCGCGTTTGAGCTTGAGAGACTTGATGCGATAATCGATCTTACTGATTACTCGGATTGCGTAAGGGTGATATTTGCCGTAAAGACGGGATCTGCGGACATTATCGAAAGAAAAATAACTGAAATAAGTGCGGCAAAAAGCTCTGCAAAGCGCATTTGCGAGCGATTTGACGCGAAATAAGAAATAAAAATAATCAAGGACTATCTGGAACCAACAGATCGTTCGCAAATTTTCAAGGCTCAAAGGATAATTCTTGAACAACGTCCTTTGAGCCTTAATTATATAAAAATTTTATAAAAATTAAAAAATCTCGTTTTGTGTCCTGTTTTTTTACACAAAAAATGATATACTAAAGATGAAATAAGCAATAAATCAAGGAGGAATAGAGATGGACGTTGTAAAATTCGGTTCTTTTTTAAAGAAACTGCGCAAGGAACACGGTTTAACTCAGGAGGAGCTTGCGGAAAAATTAGGTGTGACAAACCGCACCGTTTCCCGATGGGAGACGGGTACCAATATTCCGGACGTTGACGTTTTAATATATTTGTCGGAGCTTTATCAGGTTGATTTAAAGGAGCTGCTTGACGGAGAGAAAAAAGAAATAGAACACAAAACTGAAGATACTCAAATCGTACGTCAGGTGGTTGAATACGAAGAAAAGAAAGAAGAGTATTCAATGCGCGGGATATTTTTAACCGTTGTGATGGGTGTGTCTTCAGTTGCAAGCTTATTTTATACAACATCTCGTTTTTTTAAGGATGTAATAGGAGGCGGTGAGATCGTTCTAATATCTTTGATTGTCGCATTCCTGATATATAATATTTCGATGCAGGGATTTAAGCGATTGAGGAATGCATACGGATATAGAATTACCTTGACCGGAGGATTTTTGGCAATTCTTCTTAGCGATATTTTGATTTTGTGGCTGTTTTTTGGTGGCGGCTCGTATCATAATTACGGTATTTTAGGGTTGTATATTGTTTTGGGAATAGAAATTGTTACATTTGTATTGACTGCTATTCTTACGCAGGTCATTGTTAAACGTAAAGCTAAATAAAATAAAAAAAGGAAGGGGTGCTTCCAATGTTTCATTGATATATCATTCGTGATTCTAACTAAAATACATAAGTTAAGGAGATGAAGATATGCTCAAAAGAAAAGAATTGTTATTAATTTTTATTATTCTGGTTGCAATCGTTGCAGTTGTTGTGGGATGTACAATTCACCTACCTATCGCGAGTGCTGCAGAATATATGAAACTGAGTAAAGCAAGCAGAATAGAATATGCAAAAGAGTCTTATTCAGAGTTTTCTTCAAATCCGGATAAAGAATATGAGATTTTAATTTCATTTAATAAAGCTAATTATAAAGAAATTGCCGATCTCTTATCCGGGCAGGATAATATTATCTCAGCTTTTCATTGTTTTGAGGCTAATGGAGAATGTGCTGTCGGTGGTTATGTTGAGTGCAAAGGCAAGACAGCAGAAAAGGTGATAGAAGATTATTTTTCAAGTATTTATAATCTCGTTGTCGGACAAATTGAAACTTATGACGATTTTGTTGCAGAACTTAAAAAATCATATGAAGTAGAGAATGGTTCTATTTCAGATAATAGTACAAACGATTCGTATGATACATATGGCAAAGAAGTTGATACTTCTCCTATTGAAATTACGGGAGAAGGCAAAGAACCTTGTATGACATTAGAAGATGAATTGCGAGATGCGGAGCATTCATTGGAACAATTTCTTTTACAAAAGGAGGCTATGGATAACGGTGATTTCTATATTTATGGAATTCGCTTGCTTATGACCGGAGCAGAGATTGAAAAGATATTGTCTGATGAGAATGTATTACTTGTTGAGATTTTAAATTTCGATAACAATAATCTTATTGTTCCAATTAGATAAGGAGGAATTTATGAAAAAAATAGTGTTAATGGCTTATGCACTTTTCTATGAAAAATGAAAAAAATGAATAAAAAATGAAAAAAACTCGAAAATAAAAAAGTATTTTTGAGTTTTTTTTCGTATATTAATATATGTAAAAGAAAAATGCGGAAAGGGGGGAGCGTTTTGCTTATTCCAAGAGAGATAATTGAAGAAATAGTTAACAGAACGGATATATCCGATCTTATAGGCTCATACGTGACTTTGAAGCGCGCGGGCTCGAATATGCACGGTCTTTGCCCCTTCCACAGTGAAAAAACGCCGTCATTTACCGTCTTTTCAAAGACGAACAGCTTTTATTGCTTCGGCTGCGGCTCGGGCGGAGATGCGATAACCTTTGTGATGAAGGCGGAAAATCTTGATTATCCCTCGGCGGTAGAGTTTTTGGCGAGCAGAGCGGGAATAACCATTCCGCAGGACAAAAATGAGCTTGCGAATATGGGAATGAGCCGCAAAAGAGTTTATGAAATGAATCTTGCGGCGGCTAAATTTTTCCGAGAGAACCTTTTTGACAAGAGCGTTGGATTTGATGCGTTGAATTATTTTGTGGGTACGAGAAAGCTTAGTATGGCTACCATCAAGAGATTTGGCTTGGGTTATGCTCCAAACAATTTCTTTGCTCTTACCAACCATATGAAGAGGCTCGGTTACACGGAGCAGGAGCTTATTGACGGCTTCCTTTGCGGCAGAAGTCAAAAGGGAAATCTTTACGATTATTTCAGAAACCGCGTTATCTTCCCGATCAT
Organism: Clostridia bacterium; assembly: GCA_017531925.1. Classification (GTDB taxonomy): domain Bacteria; phylum Bacillota; class Clostridia; order Oscillospirales; family CAG-272; genus RGIG4608. The sequence goes on from JAFXKD010000048.1 coordinate 10,661, forward strand.
TGACGTAACGGGAAATATCATAGGATTTGGCGGACGAGTTATGGATGATTCCAAGCCGAAATATCTTAACACCTCCGACACACCGGGATTTAAAAAGAGCAAAAACCTTTTTGCTCTCAATTACGCGAAAAATCATTGCTCTGAGCATCTCATCCTTTGCGAGGGCTATATGGACGTTATCGCACTTCATGCTGCTGGATTTGAAAATGCCGTTGCAACGCTCGGTACGGCTCTTACGCAGGAGCAGGCGAGAATGATGACGAAATACACCAAAAAGGTGGTTTTGCTTTATGACTCCGACGACGCGGGACAGAGGGCAACTGACAGGGCGATAAAGATACTCTCAGAGGTCGGAATGGATGTTCGCATCCTTAAGCTCAACGGCGCAAAGGACCCCGACGAATACATAAAGAAATTCGGTGCGGACAGGTTCCGTGCTTTGCTTGGTGAGAGCAGGACGGGATTTGATTTCAAGGTCTCACGCGCTCTTGCAAATCTTGATCTGCAGATCCCCGACGAAAAGATAAAGGCGTCGGCTGCTATATGCGAGATCATAGCGGACAGCTCCTCGGGCGTTGAAAGAGAAGTGTTCTTAACTAAGGCATCGGAATTATTAAAGCTGCCCATTGACGTGCTCAGAAACAACGTTGAGCATATTATTAGAAAGCGCAAAAACGAGCAGAAGAAGGACGAGAGCAGGCAGGCGCAGATGTCCATACGAAATATCGGAGACAGGATAAATCCGGATGCAGTCAAATTCGTGGGCGCAAACGCGCTTGAGGAAACGATACTCGGGTTGCTGCTCATATACGAGGAATACCGCTCTGCCGTATCAAAGGGAAGCGTTTTACTTGAAGCTGACGATTTTATAACGGCATTTGGAAAAAAGGTGTTCCAAACTCTGTTTGAGGTCTATAATTCCTCCGATGAATTTCTGCCCGCGATGCTCGGTCAGTATTTTACTGCCGACGAGATGGGCAGGCTTGAAAAGATGAGGCAGAACAGGCTATCTCTTACCGAAAACGGTCGGGATGTGCTTGATGCGTCGATAGCCGCGCTGAAGGCTGAAAAGGAAAAAAAGGCTTCTGCCGACGGCGGCGACAAATTTGCGACATTGCGCGCAAAGCAGGAAAAGTTAAAAAATCAAAGAAAATAAAAAGAGAAGGTACTTATGAAAAAGACAGAAGAAAACAACAAAAAGCACTCTATTGATGAGCTTATAGAAAAGGGAAAAAAGGAAGGTCTTTCCTCGGTGGATCTTGACGAGGCTATTGAGGAGATGGATTTTGATCTTGACACACTTGACAAGCTTTATGACAGTCTTGAGGAGAATGATATTCCCCTCAACGACGATATTTCAAGCGCGGAGCTTTCCGAGATCGAGAGCGAGGTTGAAAAGCTTTCGACAAGTGACAGTATGGAAAAGCTGCTTGAGCAGGGCGGCGTACAGATCGATGACCCTGTTCGTATGTATCTTAAGGAGATCGGACGCGTACCGCTTCTTTCAGCAGAGGAGGAGAAGGAGCTTGCCGAGAGAATGGCTGCCGGCGACGAGGAGGCAAAGAGCAAGCTCGTTGAGGCTAACCTCCGTCTTGTTGTAAGTATTGCCAAGAGATACGTTGGAAAGGGCATGTTCTTCCTTGATCTTATTCAGGAGGGTAACATCGGTCTTATGAAGGCGGTCGATAAATTCGACTACGAAAAGGGATTTAAATTCTCCACATATGCTACTTGGTGGATCCGCCAGGCTATCACAAGAGCCATCGCAGATCAGGCGAGAACCATTCGTATTCCCGTTCATATGGTTGAAACGATACACAAGGTATCCCGTTATAGCCGTCAGATGCTTCAGGAGCTTGGCCGCGAGGCAACAGCAGAGGAGATAGGCGAAAAAATGGGTCTTTCCGCTGAGAAGGTCAGAGAGATAATGAAGATCGCGCAGGATCCCGTTTCGCTTGAGACCCCCATTGGCGAGGAGGAGGACAGCCACCTTGGAGATTTTATTCCCGACGATGATGCGCCCCAGCCCTCAGAGATCGCGTCCGCAACTATTTTGCGTGAGGTGATCGAGCGCGAGCTTCACACACTCACACCCCGTGAGGAGCACGTTATCAAGCTTCGCTTTGGTCTTTACGACGGCAGAAGCCGTACTCTTGAGGAGGTCGGCAAGGAATTTGACATTACGCGTGAGCGTATCCGTCAGATCGAGGCTAAGGCACTCAGAAAGCTTCGTCATCCCAGCCGCGCAAGACATCTTAAAGGATTCCTTGATTGACAGATTACATAAAAATACGAGCGATAGCCATCGCTCGTGTTTTTATTTTGTGAATATTATCTTATCATCCTTAACGGCGACGAAAATATCGGAATCTGAATCAAGCTGACCGCAAAGAAGCTTATCTGTGAGTGGATTCTCTATCAAGCGACGTATATGGCTTCGGAGTCTCCTTGCTCCTGATTTTTCTTCAAATGCGCGCTTCGAAATCAGCTCGGCAACGCTTTCATCAAACTCTATCTCACTCCCAAGCTTTTTAAGTCGTTTTTGAAGCTTTGAAAGCATCAAGGAGCATATTTTTTTAAGATCATCAAGCGAGAGGGACTTGAAATATACTATCTCGTCGATCCTGCCCAAAAATTCCGGTGAAAAGGTTTTTTCAAGAGCTTTTTTGATAGTTTGGTTTCGTTCTCGTGAGGTGCTGCTCTCACTTGAGCCTTGTGAGAACCCGAGCGGTCCTCGGTGCGTTATCTCCGTCTGTCCAAGATTTGATGTCATAATTATCAGAGCGTTCTTAAAGCTTACGCGTCTGCTTTGAGAATCCGTCAGCGCGCCGTCATCAAGTATCTGGAGAAGTATATTGAATATATCGGGGTGCGCCTTTTCTATCTCGTCAAAAAGCACTATGGAATAAGGCCTTCTGCGCACCTTTTCCGTTAGGTGTCCGCCGTCCGAAAAGCCAACGTATCCGGGTGGCGCGCCGATGAGCTTTGATACGCTGTGCTTTTCCATAAATTCCGACATATCGAGGCGGATGAGCGCATCACGGGAGTCGAAAAGGATCTCGGAAAGGGCAAGGCAAAGCTCCGTTTTTCCAACGCCTGTTGGACCTACAAATATAAAGGAGCCCGTGGGCTGTCCGTCCTGCTTAAGTCCTATCCTTCCGCGCTTTATAGCGTCCGCAACGAGCTTTATAGCTTCGTCCTGACCTATTATGCGTTTTTTCAGCTCTCCCTCAAGGGATATAAGCCTGTCGCTCTCGCTTTTCATAAGCCTGCTTACAGGAATTCCCGTCCAATCGGTTACCACGTCTGCAATATCTGAGCTGTTTACGCAGATCTGCTTTTCGCTTTCTTCAGCATCGTTATCATTCTCCTTTATCAATATTTCGGCTTTGCGAAGCTCGATAGCCCGTTCAAAATCACCTGAAAGCACGGCTTCTTCCTTTTTATCGAATATCTCGGTTAAGCGTGCATTGATACCGCTTTTTCCGCTTATGCTATCGCTATGCTTCAATCTGCTTCTCGATGCCGCCTCGTCTATAAGATCTATTGCTTTGTCGGGTAGAAAGCGATCATTTATATATCTTTTTGAAAGCTCGATCGCAGATGCTATCGCGCCGTCGGTGATCTTTACACCGTGATGCTCCTCGTAGCGAGGGCGAAGTCCCCAAAGTATGCGCTCCGCCTCTGCATCCGTGGGCTCGTTTACCGTAACGGGCTGAAATCTGCGCTCAAGGGCGGAGTCCTTTTCTATATGGCGTCGGTATTCGCTTAGAGTCGTTGCGCCTATTATACGAAGCTCACCCCGTGAGAGGGCGGGCTTTAAAATATTTGCCGCGTCGATCGCTCCCTCGGCACTTCCTGCGCCCACTATGGTGTGTATTTCATCTATAAACAAAATGATGTCGGGATCTTTAGCACATTCGCGCATTACGCCCTTCATTCTGTCTTCAAACTCTCCTCTGTATTTTGCGCCTGCGATAAGGGAGGGAATATCAAGTGAAAGTATTCTTTTGCTTTTTAAAGCGGATGGAACGTTGCCGTTTACTATGCGTTGCGCAAGCCCCTCTACAACGGCGGTCTTACCGACTCCCGGCTCTCCGATAAGGCAGGGATTGTTCTTCGTTCTGCGGCTAAGAATTCCTATTACCCGTTCCGTTTCCTTATCTCTGCAAAGAGTTGGATCGATTCTTCCATCTCTTGCGAGCGCGCAGAGATCGCGGGAATAATTTTCAAGCTTGAAGGCTCGGTCATCCTTTGCTTTTGGCTGATTTTTATATAGCGGCTCGGAGGACTGTATTATGTCAAGAAGATCGTTCTGTATCTCGTGAATATATATTCCGCAGCCTTCAAGAGCGCGTGCGGCTGAGCAATTATCCTCGCTGAGAAGGGAAAAGAGCAAATGCTCACTCCCGATAAGCTCCTGCTTGTATTTTTCGCTCAGCTTGGATGCGTTTTCTATTATTTTTCTTAATCTTGGAGAGATATCGGATGAATGAAGAACGGTTCTTTTCCTTTTTTCCTCACCTTGCGTGAGGGCTTTTTTTACCTTGATGTAGGATGCCCCCCTGCCAACGAGTATTTCTGAGCCTATACAACCGTCGGTTTCAAGTATTCCAAGCAGGAGATGCTCACTTCCTATATAGGTGCTTCCAAGCTTCATCGCCTGCTCGGCGGCAGAGAGCAGAGCGCTCCTTGCCTTTTGAGTGAATCTGTTTTCCAATCCGTTACGCCCCCTTTGATACGATACATCTCTATAATTGACGGTTTTTTGCCGATTTATTTAGTTTTGTTCTATATAATGAGAGGAAAGATTGAATATTCTTGCGATAGCGTTCCAGGTCTTTCTGTCGGTTGCTCCGTTTGCTGTGAGTCTGCTTTGCTCTTGAAATGCAGCGACCGCTTTTTTCGTTGCTTCGTCATATTCTCCGCTTATTTCAAGTGTTGGCAAATTGTTATGGATGAGGGATATCTCGTTAATCATATACTGAAGTGTAGCCACTAAAAAGCTGACGTCACCGAGCTTTATTATATGATCCTTTGGATGGGATGGAAAGAAAATTATGGGACCGGGCAGGGAATTAAGCTCCTCTATTTCGAGATATTCCCTATATAAAAGCTCCCACGTTTCGCGATCGGCAACACCGCTTACAGCAAGACCGTTCCTGCGCTGAAATTCAGTTAATGCAAATCGTGTCTGATCGCCGTATATTCCGTCTATCGGGACGCTTGGAAAGGTTGGATCAACGGATCTTTGCGCGCGCAGATATGTTTGAAGGTTGATTACAGCGTTCTTTTCGGTAAATGCTCGCATATTAAGTACCTCCGATATCAAATCCCGGAAATTGACCGTGTGTCAGGCGAGAGCCGTTTATTATATCGGTGTAAAGAGAAGTGATCGCGTTCCAGGTTATCGCTCCCACGACTCCGTTGACCTCAAGCCCCGAAAGCTCCTGTATGGCTCTTACGGCACTATCCGTTTGAGTACCGAAATATGAGGTAAGCTCAACTGAATTCACCTCGGGGAAAACGCTTGCTATTACGTTTATATACTGCTGAAGAAGCAGTACCGCATCACCCTCCGAGCCTATTCGAAGTGCAGTACCGGGAAAGGGAAGAACGTTACCCTCCACGTATTGTAGCGGAATGGTATCCACAATTCCGCGATAAGCGTCGTAGATGGCATCCCAGGTCAATTCTCCCACTATGCCGTCCTGTGGCAGCCCAAAGGTGCTTTGCGCAGAGATGACGGATGCGCGAGTTTCATTTCCAAAGCTGCCGTCTATCGCTACGGGTGATATGGTAGAATAAAAGCGGGAGATATAGCTCAAAAAGTATTGAAGGTTCTGTACGCCAAGCCCCGTGCTTCCAAAGGAGAGAACACCGGGGTACTGCTTTGTGACCTCCTCAAGACGGATCCCCTCGCTGTCAAGCTCGTTAAGTCTCTTTACCGCGTTATAGATCCTTTGTACGGAATACCACGTGGCGTTTCCGACGATGCCGTCGGCAGTCAGCCCGAATATCTGCTGAAAGCTTTTGACCGCTGCATCCGTATCACTTGAAAATATGCCGTCAAGGGCGGCTATTTTGGGTATTGCGGGATAATTGTCAGAGATGCGATTTAGTCTTATCTGAAGCAGTCTGACTTTATCGCCTTGAGAGCCTATGGATAGGGGAACTGCAGGAGCGGATCCGTTTGCACCTCCCACCTCTGCATCGGTAATTATATCAATATCGTTACCGTAATAATATCGAAGTATATCGTAGGGAGTGTAGCCCTGCTCGGCAAGTGAGAGCGATCCCCATTGCGAAAGTCCTGCGCAAGTTATCTCAATTCCGTCGCAATAGGCTGTGAATAGCGGCTCATAGCTGCCCCTTCGTCTTACATAGGAATTGAATATCTCCGCGGTGATATTGGAGATATTATCAAAAATAGTTCTGCCTCTCACAAAGCTTTGGTCATATGCGGTCGAATTGGTAATGTCAAAATCATAACCGCGGGAACGGTAAAATTCCGTGTATATGCGGTTGAGCGCGAATGATATCTGCGCATAGATATTTGCTCTTATCGCGTTTTCGTTCCAAGTGGGATATATCTCGCTTGATGCCACGTTGGCAATGTATTCCTCAAAGGGAAGAGTTACATTTGGTGCGCTTGCATCGGGATCTCCGAGATGCACCGTTATGTATTCGGGAATCTTAGGTAATGAAGGCATAGGCTACTCCTTATAGATCTGGATTTTCATATTCATCGAACACCTGTCCCTTACTGTAGTAGGGATCTTTTGCATCAAAGGCGGATATCGGGACTATACTCGCGTTCTGTACTGCCACAATATCCTCAAAAACAGGAACGCCTGTGTAATGCTGGGGATAATAGCCCTCCTTGAATACGTCTAAATTATAGGTGGTATATGGTTTGTTTGTTGGAGAGGGGGCTGCTGAAAGAGTACGTGATACTGTGGGCAGTGCGATCCTTTCGGTAAGCCCTGAGCGGTCGGTCAGAAGAGAGATCAGAATATCCTCATTTTCATTATCCTTGCCTTGCACGATCACGGTCGCACCCTCAATGGGAATGGCTCCGCTTGCCGTGGATACCTTTACTATAATATATCCCTTTGGCGATTGCTCGTTCATAAATATCTCCTTCAATATTTCGTTCGTTTTACAGTATATGAAAATAAATTCTTAAAGTTAAGAGAAAAATCAAAAAATCCCTTGCAAAATTGCTTAAATTCTGCTATAATTAATTAGTATGTTAAAAATGCGTGAAAAGCTATGAAATAAGGCCATACCAGCCGGGGAATTAGCGGAGCCCTGTACCTGAAATCCGCTACAGCAGGGGTTCATTCCTTTTTTGAGGGCTGAGCTTTTATGGTCTGTGTCGTATTCTGCTGTGTTGACGAGTGGGTCTTGCGCAATCGGAAATTGTGAATCGTGTCAGGTGGGGAACCAAGCAGCACTAAGCAGTCAATCCGGTGTGCCGCGAGGGTGCCTGCTCTGAGCAGGAGATACGTTCGTCGCATAGGGGTGACGTTCGATCTTAAGGTGTATGGTCTTATTTCGTAGCTTTTCTATTATTTTAAAGGAGGTAAAAATATGCATCAGGCATTATACAGAAAATGGCGTCCGAGGACCTTTTCGGAGGTTTGCGGTCAGGAGCATATAACCTCCATTTTGAAGCAGGAGGCAACTGAGGGAAGATTTAATCACGCCTACCTTTTCTGCGGCTCCCGCGGTACGGGTAAGACTACCTGTGCAAAGATCCTTTCAAAGGTCGTGAACTGTGAGAACGTAGTTAACGGAGATCCCTGCGGCAAATGTCCTTCCTGTCTTGCCATTGAGAACGGCTCGACTACGGATGTGCTTGAGATGGATGCAGCATCCAACAACGGTGTTGACAATATCCGTGATATTCGCGATGAGGTCGTATATTCTCCCTCGTTCTTGAAGTACAGAGTATATATAGTTGACGAGGTGCATATGCTCTCAAACAGCGCGTTCAACGCGTTGCTTAAAACTCTTGAAGAGCCGCCCTCACACGCTATTTTCATTCTTGCGACGACTGAGCTTCACAAGCTTCCCGCAACGATAGTTTCAAGATGCCAGAGATTTGAATTCCGCAGGATCGCTACGGATATACTCACCTCCCGCATCAAATATATTGCAGATCAGGAGAAAATAGCGATAAATGACGATGCCGCGCGTCTTATAGCAAGATATTCGCAGGGCGGTATGCGAGACAGCATCAGCCTTCTTGAGCTTTGTGCTTCGAGCGGAGAAAAGATAGACGTTCACGCGGTTAACGAGACTATCGGAAGTGCAGGACGCGAGCGGATGATGGATGTGGCGCGCGCTATCGCAGACAAGAATTTTGAGTTTTTATTCGGTGAGATAGATGCGGTAGTAACGTCATCAAAGGATATTACGGTATTCTGGCAGGATCTTATATCACTTTATAGAGATCTTTTGGTCGTAAAGACCGTTAAGGAGAGCGCAAAATATCTCGATCTTACCGATTTTGAAGCAAAAGCCCTGTCTGCTCTCGCTGAAAAGTTTTCACGCGAGATGCTCATTTACCACTGCAGGATGCTTGAGGAGGCTCTTTACTCCATGCAGGCAAGCGGTGCAGTGAAAAGGATAATTGCGGAGCTTTGCTTCGTTAAGATGTGTGACGATACGCTCTCGACCTCGAACGAGGCGTTGCTTCTGAGGCTTTCAAAGCTTGAGGCAAGGGTGGCATCGGGTGTTCCCGTGAAGTCTTTGCAGGACAAGCCAGAGCAGAAAAAAGAGCCCGTTAAAGAGGTTGATACAAAGGCGGAAAATGAAAAAAAGGCAGTTACATTCACCCAAGAGCCGGTGCGCGAGATAAAAAAAGCTCCTGTGTCGTCTGACGCGAGAAGCGTAAAGCCCCTTAAGGCTTGGAGCGAGGCTGTTCAGACTATTCAGAGCGTGGATAAGGGTGCGTATCCGTTCCTCAAGAAAACGAGGGCTTATATAGGTGAGGATAACAGAATACACGTTCTTAATGACGGATTCGGCTTATTCGCCATAGACAGACCCGATATCAAATCCGCTCTTGCGGCGGCGCTTTCAAGGTATCTTGAAAGAAGTGTTATGCCGTCGGATATCATCTACGAGCAGGATATGGGTAAGATAAGGCTTGAGGATGACAACAGCGACCTCGACGCCTTTGATGATTTTATGAATAATTGAAAGGAAATATAAAAATGAAGGCAAGAATTCCAAACGGTATGGGCGGCGGTCCCTCTAATTTGAACGCTATGATAAAGCAGGCTCAGAAGATGCAGGAGGATATGGCCCAGAAGCAGGCTGAGCTTGATGAGCGCGAATACGATATAAGTGCGGGCGGCGGAGTAGTAGGCGTTAAGATAAACGGTAAGCGCGAGATCCTCTCCATCGATATCAAGCCCGAGATCGTTGATCCCGACGATATAGAAACGCTCTCAGATATTCTCGTTGCAGCTATAAACGAGGCTATAAAGAGAGTAAATGATACCAACGAAAGAGAAATGCAGGCCATCACGGGACAGATGAGTATGCCCGGTATGTTCTGATATGGCGGAGCATATTGAAGCATTGCAAAGACTTGCCGAGCAGTTCGCGCGCCTTCCCGGAATAGGAAAAAAGAGCGCGATGCGACTTGCTTTTTCGATCCTTGAGCTTAGCGACGAGGAGGCGGAGAGCTTTGCAAATACGATCATCGAGGCTAAGGAAAAGGTGCATCTTTGCCCCGTTTGCCAAAGCCTTACCGACAAGGACGTTTGCTCGGTCTGCAACGATCTCTCAAGGGACAGGGGCACTATAATGGTGCTTGAGGATACCAAGGCAGTCTCCTCGCTTGAAAAGGTGAGGGAATACCGTGGTACGTATCATGTGCTTCACGGAGTTATCTCTCCTATGAACGGTGTTACACCCGATAAGCTCAAGATAAGGGAGCTACTTGCCCGTGTTGCAACGGATGAGGTAAGGGAGATAATCATTGCCACTAATCCAACGGTTGAGGGAGAGGCTACGGCTATGTACCTTTCAAAGCTTTTAAAGCCCTTTGAGATCAAGGTGTCGAGGCTTGCGTACGGCATCCCCGTTGGCAGCGATCTTGAATATGCTGACGAGGTAACGCTTTACCGCGCGATCGAGGGAAGAAGAGATATATAATAAAAAATCATCATTCAAAATGAATGATGATTTTTTTCTTTGCCTGCGAAAATATACCGCCATATGGCTTATCGGTTTAACTCTCTTAGGCTATTGTTTATTAAGTATAATGGTGAATTTGCATCCCGCATCGGTATTATTTACCACGAATATCTCTCCGCCCTCAAGATCAACGATCTTTTTAACGAGTGCAAGTCCCAAGCCGTTTCCGTATTGCTTATGCGATGAGTCCTCCTGATAGAACTTATCAAATATATGGCTTTTTGCCTCATCGCTGATTCCGGGACCCTCATCGGAGATGGCAAAAACGATCCTTTGCTCAAAATTTGAAAGAGTGATATCGATCTTGCCTCCCTCGGGAGAAAATTTAATGGCATTGCTTATCAGATTATCCCATATATGATGGAGCAAGCTTTCATTTCCAAGATAATCGGTATCGTCAAGCTCAATATTAAAGTCTATATTTTTTCGTTCCCATTCGCTTTCAAGTGAGAGAATGGACTGTCTGATCTGCTCGTCAAGGTCGAAATGAACTTTGTTCGGAACAATCGATTGGTTTTCAAGTTTGGAGAGGAGCAGGACGCTTCCCGTAAGGGAAGAGAGGCGGTTGGCATTGAAAATGATCTTTTCTATAAATTCCTTTTGCTCATCGGTGAGATTTTCATCATCCTGCAAAAGCATAGAATAGCCCTCTATCGCTGCGATGGGCGTTTTGAATTCGTGGGAGACGTTTGAAATAAAGTCCGTTTGTATTATCTCAGTGACCTCAAGCTCCTTAGCCATCATATTAAAGCCCGTGTATATCTCCTGGATCTCCTTGGAATTGTTTTGTGTCTCAAGTCGGACGGAGTAGTCACCGTCCGCGATCCTTTCCATAGCAGTTCCGACCTTCTGAAGGGGGTCGATCAGCCAGTGAGAAATAAAATATGAGCCGAAGATCGCAACGAGTATTCCTACCATTCCAAGCTCGATTATATCGGGAACATCGACCGCTTCGCCAAACAATGCGGTAAATATACCATCCATTGCCAAGGCTAAAAGCAGGCTGATAAGCAATCCTACGGATACTATTGCTATCAATCGTATGTTAAGAGTGAATTGCTTTCCCAGCTTTCTCATTTCTCTGAAGGAATCACGTTCCTGTAAATGAGATTTTAAAATGGTAGTTATTTTACCTTCTTTGATTTTCATATCTTTACTACCTTATATCCGACTCCGCGCATCGTTACTATCTTGAAGTCGGTATTGTTCTTAAATCTGTCACGAAGACGGGCGATATGTACGTCGATGGTATGAGTGTCGCTTTCGTTATCGTATCCCCATATCTCGTCCATCAGCTGGTGGCGGGTGAAGATCTTGCCCGGAAATGAAGCCATCTTATAAAGAAGCATAAATTCCTTCTGCGGAAGCACCAAGCTTTCGTTTTCCGAATATACCGTAAGGGAATCGAGCTCAAGTATGGTCTTTCCAAAAATGAGTCTTCTGTCGTTTATCATCTGCGCGCGGCGGAGAAGTGCTCCTACACGAAGCACCATCTCGTTGATGTTGATGGGCTTGACCATATAATCGTCCACTCCGTAGCTGAAGCCCTGACGCATATCCTCAAAGGCATCCTTTGCGGTTATGAGCATAATAGGGGTATTATTCCCGGAGGAACGGAGCGTTTTTACAAGCTCGTATCCGTCCATAACGGGCATCATAATGTCGGATATAATAAGGTCATAATAGTCCTTATCGAGGGTGTCCAAGGCTTCCTGCCCGTTGGAGACTCCCTTTGTATAATATCCGCTTTTTGTTAAAATGTGAGAAAAGAGCTGACGAAGCTCCTTATCATCCTCGGCTATTAGAATTTTAAGCATATATTTCTCCTTTTAAGAGTATTATTTCAGGCTTTAAGCGCTTTATTTTCTTTGATAACGTGATAAATGGACTTTGCATCGGGATCGGGCTTTTTGAGCAAAATACTCATAATAACTATCTCTATCATAGCAAAGCTTAGCAGTGCAAGGCAGAACAGGATGTAAGTGTCAATAAATCCAAAATGTATTGCAAAAGGGATCACCGATACAGCTCCCGCTACTATCTTGCAGGGCACGGAATGTATCATAAAGAATTTTTTGTGCTTTATGAAATTGATCACGGGTGAGATTATCCCGATCCCAAGAGCTATGACCATCCACAAGCCAAGCTTTTTGGTAAGGACCTTGCACGTAATTACAAGCTTTATGATATTCAGATCAAGCAGAAGGTCCGCGATCGAATCAAAGACCGCGCCGAAATATGATTCTGCTCCAAGGCTTCTTGCGATAGTGCCGTCAATGATATCGGTAAACATTGCTACGGAAAACAGCAGGATATATAAAAATGTCATTTCTGTAAAGAAAAAAAGCAATATCAATGCCAATACCGTTCGTATCACTGTCAGGATATTTGGGATATTTTTCATCATTTTTCTCCTTATTATAACATATTTTTCATAAATGTACAAGTGTTTTTTTACGATATAAGCTCCATTATTATATGAAGCAGGGATTTTGGGAAATCGACTCTCCAAATAGAGAGGAAGTTCTGATTTATAAGCATATAGAGTCCGCTGTTGAGCATATCGATGCTTAAAAGAACGGCAAGCGTTATTGAAGCGGTCTTAAGGACTTTTATATTCAAAGCAGAAAACCTGTTCAAGAGCTTCTCGAATGCATATCTCATAAACAAAAAAATTATGAGAGCAAAGCCGAGGCTTGTTGGGACGGATGTGTATTTGGTTATATGCAGCGGTATCATTGAATAATCCCACCAGATCACATTACATATTATTTCCACCGCATATCCGAGCAGTATTTCAGCTATACATACACAAAAGAATGCAACGCTGAAATAGTAAAGATTGCTTTTTGATCCGGTTGAAAAGCTGATATGCTTACCTAAAAGCTTAGGACTTCTTGGAGTGCCAAAGAGCTTATACAGTGCAAGGAGAGCGAGACCGTAGCCCCAGAGAAAGGGAAGGATCATATTCTTATTATTAATGAAACCGTGTGTGAGGGCTGTGAAAATATTTTCAACGCAAAATCCCATAAATGAAATTACAATAAGCACAAGTATAAGCGAGTAGGTGTTTTTCTTTTTTGCCATTGTTTTTTCTCCTGAAATTTTATGCATAATACTTCATAATACGGATTAATAATACAACAAAAATGTTAACTGTATGTTAAATATAATTCAATAAAAGTTGATATACTATATAAAAGAAATGAAAGGAGTGAAAAAATGAAAAGATTATTATTGGGTGCTTTGGCGGCTTTTATTATAATAAGCTCTGTGTTGGGGCTTAGCGGATCGGGAGCTGCGGAAGATTATTGGTATGTGAAGCGAAATGCCGAGCATAAGCAGCCTGAGTGCGACCCGAATTTAGCATATATAGAAAATTACGGTGGAGTTTACGTTGACAAAAATCACGCTGACGGTGACGCGGATAAGGTGATATATCTTACTTTTGACGCAGGTTATGAGAACGGTAACGTGAAAAAAATATTGGATACCTTGAAGGATGAGGATGTCAGAGGGTCATTCTTTATTTTGGGCAATATTATTGACAGAAATCCAGAGCTTGTAAAAATAATGGCGGATGAAGGGCATCTGGTCTGCAATCATACTCTCCATCATAAAAATCTGACCTCAGCCTCGGAGGAAAAGTTCAAGGAAGAGGTGTGCGGGCTTGAAAGAAAATATGAGGAGCTGACGGGGAAGAAAATGAGCAAATTTTTCCGTCCTCCCGAGGGGACATTCAGCGAAAATCTGCTTAAAATTGCCGATGGTCTTGGGTATAAGACCGTTTTGTGGAGCTTTGCTTACGCGGACTGGGATAACGGAGCGCAGATGAGTGAGGATACTGCGATAAAAAAGATACTTGATAACCTTCACAACGGTGAGATAATGCTCCTTCATCCGACGAGCGCGACGAATGCTAAAATTATGAAAAGACTTATTACCGAGCTTAAGGATCAGGGATATAGATTTGCTACGCTCGATGAATTATAAAGAAAAGCACCCTTGCGGGTGCTTTTCTTGGTTTTGATCAGTGAACGTGTCCTGCGTGACCGGTGCTTGCAAGAAGAGAAATAACTATCGTTGCCGCGCCGATGACCATAAGTCCTGCGAGTATGAGACAGATCACTCTTACTATCTTTTTCTGCTTGTTCATAACGGTGTCTCCTGTGATGAATTATATTATTTTATTCAAAAATTTTTTTGATATCCTTTTCGGTGATCGCGCTTCCCGTTGCGGGGATCTTGATCCTTTTATATCCCGTGTTGTCAAGATGCTCTGAGAAGGTATCCGTTGCTCTCGTGAGCTTTTGTCCCTTTTTGCAAGTGAAAACGGTCGTGCCCGCGCTTGAACGGTTCGTCTTTATCGGAATAAGCGAGGTCTTGACAACTATCGCTTTTTTCTGATTGTTTACGAGCAAGAGATCATATGGCTTTTTTTCGTCCTCGTAGAATGCCGCAACTATCGGAGATGCGTCACTGTACGCTCCGATAAGCTTCTTTCTTGCCGCCTTGGTCTGATAGGCGGTTATCGGAACCCTTACCGCCTTTCCGTTTTCAAATATGAACACCATATTGTGCTTTTCGGGATAATCTGTGATGATCTTTATGAATATCGGCTTTTCGCCGGGATCCATACCGAGCTTTGCGGGCATAAATTCACCCATATCACTTGCTTTGCAGTTGTCAAATTCGCTTACCCTTGTTTTGAATACCTTACATTGGTCAGTAAATACGATAAGCTCTGCAAGAGTGTCGGTGAATGCGGAGAACACGACCTTGTCGCCCTCCTTGACCTTCTGCTCGTCGTTTCCGCGAAGCGACTGAGGTGTGATGCGCTTGAAGTATCCCTCGCGCGTCATATAGATGTGAACGTCGCTCTTTTCAATATGCTCCTCGTGTACGTATTCCTCAACCTCGGAGTCGTCCTGGATCATAGAAACACGGGGCTTGCCGTATTTTTTCTTGACCTCGCCAAGCTGCTTTGCTATATAACCCTTGAGCTTAAGCTCGTCCGCAAGAATTGCCTCGATCTGAGCTATCTCCTGTTGAAGTCCCTCGATCTCGCTGATTCGATTGATAATAAATTCGCGGTTAAGGTTACGGAGCTTGATATCCGCGATATAATCAGCCTGAACCTCATCGATGTTAAAGCCCTTCATAAGATTCGGGATAACGTCGCTATCCTTTTCGGTTCCTCGGATAATGGCGATAGCCTTGTCGATGTCGAGAAGTATCTTTCCAAGACCCAAAAGAAGATGGAGCTTGTCCTTTTTCTTCTTGAGGTCGAAGTTGAGCTCTCTGCGGCAGCATTGCATACGGAATTTTATCCATTCCGTAAGTATTTCCACAACGCCCATCTGTCTTGGTGAGCCGTTTATCAATACGTTGAAATTACACTTGAAGCTATCCTCAAGAGGAGTCATCTTATAAAGACGTGTCATAAGCTTATCGGGGTCCGTTCCGCGTCTGAGATCAAGCGTGAGCTTGAAGCCCGACAGGTCTATCTCGTCTCGGAAATCGACTATCTCCTTGATCTTGCCCTCCTTGATAAGCTCTGTGAGCTTTTTCATAATAAGCTCAATAGAGGTGGAGTAGGGTATCTGTATGATATCGATGCAGTTCTGAGCCTTGTCGTAAACGTAGCGCGCGCGGATCTTTACAGATCCCGAGCCTGTCTCATATATCTGGCGCATCATATCACGGTTATAGATTATAGTTCCGCCGCCCGGAAAATCGGGAGCCTTCATTATCTCAAGGATCTTGTCAACGCTCGTTTTGGGGTTCTTGAGTATAGCCACCGTGGCGTCGCACACCTCGGCAAGATTGAATGAGCATATCTCACTCGCCATACCTACCGCGATACCCTTGTTTGGAGTTACAAGCACATTGGGGAACGAGGTGGGGAGGAGAACGGGCTCCTGCATAGTGCCGTCGTAGTTATCTATAAAATCAACTGCGTTTTTATCTATTCCTCGGAAAAGCTCTGCACAAAAGGGGTCAAGCTTTGCCTCGGTGTAACGGCTTGCCGCGTATTTCATCTCCGAGGAATACTGCTTACCAAAGCTACCCTTGGAGTCAACAAGAGGATGGAGCAGAGCCTCATTACCGCGCGTGAGACGTACCATCGTTTCGTATATTGCCGCATCACCGTGTGGATTGAGCTTCATCGTCTGACCGACGATATTTGCGCTCTTGGTCCTGTTGCCCGTGAGAAGTCCCATCTTATACATCGTATAGAGAAGCTTTCTGTGAGCGGGCTTAAGACCGTCGATCTCGGGGATCGCACGCGAAACTATAACGCTCATAACGTAGGGCATATAGTTTTTCTCAATGGTCTCCGTTATAGGCTGAGGTATCGCAGGCTTGTGGATTATTTCTTTCTTTTCAAGTGCTTTTTTTGATTTTTTAGCCATTTTTCAATGTCCTTTTCAAATCTTTTTTATAGTATGCGCCGCGGCGCGTATCATTCTGTTGTAAAGCGCAAGTCCAAGTCCGTCGAGAGGGGGAAGATGCGCGTAAATCTTTTTTGCTCCGAGCTTGTCCGCTTCACGAAGCGACGTAAAGAGCTTTTTCGCCTGAGCCGGAAGATCGGTTCTTTTTCCTATGGGAACAGACAGGGAAGCATTAAGGAACGGAAGCTCCTCGTCGTAGCAGAGAACTGCGCATCCGTTTTTTTGCTCCTCCGTCATAAAGGAGAGTACTTCGCTTTCATTTCCTTCAAGAAGTACAAAATCTGCGCTTGGCGCGTAATGTCTGTATTTCATTCCCGGGGATAGCGGGCGCTCGTTTTCTGCGAGCTTATCCGTTACTGCCGGTGCGATCTCTACATTCTCACAAACGCAGCAGAGCGCATCGTACGTGATCGCGCCGGGGCGAAGGAGTGTAAGGCTTTCGCCATCGACCTTGACTATCGTTGATTCAAGTCCGATCTCACATTCACCGCCGTCGATTATCATATCAACTCTGCCAAGCATATCTTCTTCGACATATTTCGCGCTCGTAGGCGAGGGACGTCCCGAGATATTTGCGCTCGGTGCGGCGATAGGAACTCCGCAGCTCTTTATAAGAGCGTGCGCCACGGGATGGGAGGGACATCTTACGGCGACCGTATCAAGTCCACCTGTGACCGAGAGGGGAATGCAATCGCGCTTTGGCATGATCACCGTGAGAGGACCGGGCATAAACGCCTCGGCAAGTCGGTAATAAGCATCACTTACGAATGCGTAATCTTCCGCATCCTTTGGGTCTGCTATGTGTATGATAAGCGGATTGTCGCTCGGTCTGCCCTTGGCGGTGTAGATCTTTTTTGCAGCATCTGCCAAAAGTGCGTTTCCGCCAAGGCCGTAAACCGTTTCGGTGGGGAACACCACCGTGCCCCCCGCAAGAATTATCTCAGAAGCCTCGGAGAGCTGTTCGCTATATTCAGTTTCTTCGTTAATTCTTACTATCTTAGTGTCCATTTTATCAGTTCTGTGTTGAATTTTTCAGTTTTTCCGCCGTGTCAGCCGTGATAAGCGCATCGATCATTCCGTCGATATCGCCGTTTACGAAGCTTTCGAGCGAGTGGATGGTATAGCCTATCCTGTGATCGGTTATACGGCTTTGCGGATAGTTATAGGTCCTTATTTTTTCACTTCTCGCGCCCGTGCCTACCTGAAGCTTACGGTCGGAGGAGATCTTTTCGTCCTGCTCCTGCTGCTTGATGTCAAGAAGCTTTGTACGGAGCATCTTCATAGCCTTGTCCTTGTTTTTGAGCTGGCTGCGCTCCTCCTGACACCATACCACAATTCCCGTGGGCTTATGATAGATACGGATTGCGGATTCGGTCTTATTGATGTGCTGACCGCCCGCGCCCGAGGATTTGCAGGTCTCTACAACTATATCGGCAGGGTTTATCTCAACATCAACGTCCTCCGCCTCGGGAAGCACCGCAACGGTGACGGTCGAGGTCTGGATCCTGCCCTGAGATTCCGTTTCGGGAACTCTTTGAACTCTGTGAACTCCGCTTTCAAATTTGAAGCGGGAATATGCGCCCTCGCCCTCGACCATAAAGCATATCTCCTTATAGCCGCCAAGCTCGGTCTCGTTGCAGGATACAAGGCTCGTTTTAAAGTGCGTTTTATCCGCGTACATTGAATACATACGGTAGAGAACACCCGCGAAAAGTGCCGCCTCCTCGCCGCCCGCGCCTGCGCGGATCTCGATGATAACGTTTTTGGAGTCGTTCGGGTCTTTGGGAAGGAGAAGGATCTTCAATTCCTCGAAAAGAGTTACGCTCTTTTCCTTGCAGATGGCGATCTCCTCCTGTATCATTTCCTTCATATCGGGATCGACGTCCTCAAGCATCTCGAAGGCCTCGGAAAGCTCCTGCTCGTTCTTTTTGAATTCTCTGAACTTTGTGATAACGGGTGTCAGAGAGTTGAATTCTTTAATTCTTTTTGTGAATTCCGTAGGGTTTACCGCGATCTCGGGATCGTTCATCTCGCCCTCGAGCTGAACGTACCTATCCTCGGCATATTTAAGTTTATTAAGCATTTGTATTAATGTCCTTTCTGTAAATCTCAGCTTTCAAGTTTGGACTTATATGCTAAAATTTGCAGAAGGCGCAGAATGCTCTGTAAGCCTCGTAAAGATCGACCTTTGAAATTACCTCGAAGGGAGCGTGCATAGCGATAACCGGTACGCCGAGGTCAACTACGTCTATATTGTGCATTGAGATATACTTTGCAACAGTTCCGCCGCCGCCGACGTCAACTCTGCCAAGCTCGCCCGCCTGCCAGATAACGCCGTACTCAGCCATAGCTCTGCGAACAAATCCGATGAACTCCGCATGCGCGTCGTTTGTGCCGCCCTTACCGCGGGAGCCTGTATATTTTGTGAGAACCACGCCGCAGGAGAGAAGGGCGGAGTTCTTCTTTTCATATACCTCTGCGAAGTTGGGATCGTATGCCGCGCTGACGTCTGCGGAGAGGCACTTGGAATTTGCTCTTACAACTCTGGGGTTAGATCCTCTTGCAAGTGCGATCTCGTCGATAAGATCCATCATAAAGTCGGACTGCATACCGGTGTTACCGTCGGAGCCCGTCTCTTCCTTATCTGCAAGGATGCACATAAGCGTATGCTCGCTGTCTGCAGAGTCGATGATCGCCTTAAGAGCGGGGTATGCGCAAACTCTGTCATCGTGACCGTAAGCGCCGATAAGAGAGCGGTCAAGACCGACGTCCCTTGCCTTCTGCGCGGGAACGATGGAAAGCTCGGCTGTGAGGAAGTCCTCCTCAACGATGCCGTACTTTTCGTTAAGTATCTTCATAGTATTGAGCTTAATTGCGTTATCTTCGTCACCGAGAGGTCTTGAGCCAACGAGAATGTTGAGCTTTTCGCCCTCAATTGCGGAGCCCAAGGGCTTTGTATTGTAATTTGCCGCAAGGTGGGGAAGGAGGTCGTTGATGTAGAGAACGGGATCGTTGTCGTCCTCGCCGATAACAACGTTAACGCTCGTGCCGTCCGCCTTGATGACCACTCCGTGAAGAGCCAAGGGGATCGCGAGCCACTGATATTTGCGGATTCCACCGTAATAGTGGGTCTTGAGGAAGCTCATACCCTCGTCCTCGTAAAGCGGAACGGGCTTGATATCGATCCTTGGGGAATCGATATGTGCAGCGCTTATACGGATACCGTTTTCAAGATCCTCGCTTCCAATTGTGAAAAGGAAGAGGTTTTTACCTCTGTTATTGTAGTAAAGCTTATCGCCAACGCTTAATTTGTCACCGAGCTTATAGGGCTTGAAGCCTGCAGCCTCAGCGATAACGATGGCAGCATCAACCGCCTCACGCTCTGTTTTGGCATCGTCGAGATATTTCATATAGTCAACCGCAAAATCGTATGCGGCATCGATAGCCTTTTCGTCGGCTTTTTCGTAAACGCTCTGCTTTTTATAAAAAAGCTGTTCTTTAAGTTCTTTTGTTTCCATGGTTTTATATTCCTTTCAATTGTTTTTACTTGTATAGCTCCTTGTATTTCTCCCAATGGTGAAGCACCTTTTTGACGTAATTCCTCGTTTCCTTGACAGGAATTTCGGTATAATCGCCGTCCTCATATCCGTTTTCCTCAATATAATTTTGCAGCCGTCCTTCGCCCCAGTTGTATGCGACGAGCGCTTTTTCCCAGGTCCCGAATTTTGAATACAGATATTGCAGATAATACGTTCCGTATTTGATATTTACCTCGGGCTCGTAAAGGGCTGATGTAAATGCGATCTCGCCGTTGATCTCCGCAAGCCACTCGTAGGTTGAGGGCATGAGCTGCATAAGACCCATAGCTCCGGCAGAGCTTTTTGCCCGTCTGTCAAAATCGCTTTCTACCTTGATAACGGCAAAGATCAGATGATGGGGAACATTGTATTCCTCGGAATACTTCATTACTGTATCGTAATAATCCTCGGGATAGATAAGACGCTCTATTCCGCTGAAAAGCGCGTTGAGGAGCAGCCCGAGAGCTATTGCGACTATCAGAATCGAGAGAACGGATTTTGAATCGTAGATCTTTCTTATCGTGATCAATAGTGGATACCTTCTTGGTCAAGAATCGATAAAAGCTGCTCGCACATTTCGCCCTGCGTTCCCGAATTCGTTATGTAGTAATCGGAATTTTCGATAAAAAATTCGTCGCTGGGCTGAGAATTTATTCTTGCCAATGCCATCTCACGTGAAATGCCGTCACGTTTGGTTATTCTTTCTATTCTGGTTTCTTTGTCGCACAGAACGGAAAGTATAAAGTCGCAGGCACCTATAAAGATCTTTGATGAGAAAAGGGCAGGTGCGTCTATTACAGCGACGGATTTACCCTTGTTCTGATGCTCGGTGAGGATGGCGTTTACCTCGTCCCAAACGTATTTGTGAGCAGTTGAATTAAGTTTTGCCAAATTTTCGGCAGAGCCTTCTTTTGTGAAGACCAAGGTCGCGAGCGCGCTCCTGTTGAGGGAGCCGTCTTCATTAATTATCGAATCTCCAAATTTTTCACAAAGCTCATTTAAGCAGGGAGAAGGGTAGCTGACTAATTTATGATAAATAACGTCGGTGTCAATACAAGGTATGCCAAGCTCTTCAAATTTTGAGCAAAGGGTGCTTTTTCCCGCACCGCTTGGCCCGGTAAGTCCTATAATTTTCATTCTTACCTCCGTATTTCGAATTTGGACTATAAAAAGTCATTTTATATTATACCTCAAAAATTTAAAATATGCAAGTAATTTCGGTCATATTTTTATAATAATATATAATAATTTTATAAAATTGCATTGAAAAGTGCGGGTCTTTGTGTTATGATAGACTTAATAAGTAAAATAGGGGAAGTATGTATGAAATACGAATTTTTGCTTTTTGACGCGGATCACACGCTTTTTGATTTTAAAACGGGAGAATATTTTGCTCTGAAGGAGGCTCTCGAGGAGCTTTCTCTTCCAAGCTCGGATCATTACATTGAGCGATACAGCGAGATTAACGTTAAGTATTGGAAGATGCTTGAGCGCGGCGAGATCGACAAAAAGAGCCTTATGCTTGCCCGTTTCGTTGAGTTTGCGCGTGAGTTTGGATTTGAGGCGAAGGCTCAGGCTCTTTCCGATCTTTATATGAGAAATCTTTCCCGTCAGGCTCAGCTTTTTGACGGTGCGCTTGAGCTTATTGAAAGGCTTTCGCACGATCACAGGCTATTTATCATAACCAACGGTGTTAAAAGCACGCAGGACGGCAGATTCGGGCTATCTTCCATAACGAAGTATTTTGAGAAGATATTTATATCCGAGGAGATCGGAGCGGAGAAGCCGAGTCTTGATTTTTTTGATGCGGTCATGAATAGTATTGAGGGCTTTGAAAGATCAAGGGCCATCGTTATCGGTGACTCTCTTTCAAGTGACATAAAGGGTGCTGTTAATGCGAAGATCGATTGCATCTGGTACAATCCCGAAAAGAAAAATGCGCCTGCGGATCTGGATATCACGTACACCGCGAGCAGCTTTGAGGAGATCTTGAATATACTTGATAATTGAGGATTTATCTTGAAAGATTTAGTTGTTTTTTTGAAGGAAAATGGAATAAGCTTTGAGGAAAACGTTGACGGAAAAAGGCTTTGCTCATTTCGTGTGGGCGGTTGTGTCAAAATAGTCGCAAAGCCCCAAAGCTCCTTGCAGGTCAAGGCTTTGCTTGACTATCTTGACGCGAGTGGAATGAAAAACAAGGTGCTTGGAAGAGGCTCTGACACGGTCATTTCCGACGAAGGCTTCGACGGCGCTTTAGTGCTTCTCACTGAGCTTAAAGGAATAAAGGTTGACGGGGATATGCTCAGCGCAGGTGCGGGCGAATCCTTAGCATCCGTCGCAAGCTTTGCGTGTTCACAGTGCCTCGCAGGTCTTGAGTTTGCGCATGGAATTCCCGGAAGCGTTGGGGGAGCGGTCTATATGAACGCAGGGGCTTACGGCGGTGAGATATCGGATGTTATCGTTAGCTGCGAATGCTATGACAGAAGGTCTAAAAGCATTGTGGTTCTTGATAAATTTGACCTCGGATTATCCTATAGACATAGTGTTTTGCAAGATAAGGGTGAGCTTGTGGTCCTTAGCGTTCTTTTTAAACTCAGCAATGGTGAGAAAACCGAGATAAGAGAGAGAATGGACGAATACAAGTCGAAAAGACTTGCGAGTCAGCCCCTTGAGTATCCGAGCGCGGGATCTGCCTTCAAGCGTCCGCAGGGTCATTTTGCCGCAAAGCTTATCGACGATGCGGGACTTAAAGGCTATACAGTCGGAGGCGCACAGGTGAGCGAAAAGCACGCGGGCTTTATTATAAATCGCGGCGGTGCCACGGCGGACGATATTAAAGATCTTGTTTCGTATATACAAATGACGGTCAAGGAAAAATTTGACGTTTCTCTTGAGCCGGAGATAGAATTTTTGGAGTAAAAATGAGCTTTTCAGAGGATATAAAAAAAGATTTCACGGCGGAGATCCCGCATAAGACCTGTTGCAGGCGCGCGCTTGCCTACGGCATGCTTTTTGATGCCAATATTGAGGGAGACAGAGTATTCGTTGACGTAACAGATCCCGCTTATGCGGAGTTTTACAGGTCGGTATTTGAGCGCCAGTTTTCAAAACAGGTGAATATAGTTCCCGTTAAAAAGGCGGGCAGGGAGCATTACAGAGTGGAATTTACATTCGGCTCTGTTGCCAAAAGGATATCCGCGCTTGATAAGGATGGCGCGGCTATGGAGGATTATATTGAATTCAAGTGTAATTTCTGCAGAATGAGCTTTCTTCGCGGTATATTTCTTTCGCGCGGAAGCCTGACCTTTTCTGCAGGCAACAATCATCTTGAATACAGAATACAGCATCCCGGCAGAGCTAAGCTTTACGCGGAATTTTTAACTGCGTGCGGCATTGCGCCCAAGATAATCAACCGCAAGAATGCTGTGGGGCTTTACTACAAAAAGGCGGACAGAATTGAGGATATATTAAATCTTTTGCAGGCAAATAACGCGTTTTTTGAGGTGATGAACCGCCGTATCGAGCGCGACATAATTATGCAGGAGAACCGCGCGGTGAACTGCGAGTCCGTTAACATTATGAAGAGTGTTGCGACCGCTCAAAAGCAGCTGCGCGCGATTGAGATCATTGAAAATGCGGGCTTGCTTGACAAGATAGGGCACGAGCTGACCGAGAGCGCAAAACTAAGGCTTGAGCATCACTCGTCATCCCTCTCGGAGCTTGCCGCAATGCACGAGCCGCCTATAACGAAATCTACGTTAAATAATCGCTTCGCCAAGATTATGAAAATGGCGGAGAATATTGCAAGCAAGAAATAGAGAATTGAAGCTATAATACAAGAGTTTGATTCCATATTTGCAGAGTTTGGAGCATCAATCTTTTGATACCAAATCTTATTAGCCGCTTTTCTTTGAGCAAAGAAGCGCAAAGAAAAGCTAACAAAAGAAACGCTGAATAGCTCAAGCCGCGCGGCTCTGCTACGCGCAGGGCGGTCGCTTTTGAAAAAGCGACGCAAAACAATAGCTTGGCTTGTGCTGATTTTTGTGAAAGGAGAACGCTATGGGCGAATTTGTACATTTACACTTGCACAGTGAATACAGCTTGCTTGACGGCGCGTGCCGTGTGCGTGATATACCGAAGCGCGCCAAGGAATGCGGTCATACCGCGGTGGCTCTTACCGACCACGGCGTTCTTTTCGGTGTGCCCGCGTTTATTTCCGCGTGCAAAAAAGAGGGGATAAAGCCAATTGTCGGTTGCGAGGTTTACGTTGCGCCGCGTTCAAGATTTGAAAAAAACAGCGGTAACGGTCAGCCCTATCATCTCGTTTTGCTTTGCAAGAATGAAACGGGATATAAGAATCTTTTGAAGATGGTGAGCGCCGCTTATACTGAGGGATTTTACTCGAAGCCGAGAGTTGACAGTGAGCTTTTGCGCCGCTACAGTGAGGGACTTATCGCGCTCTCCGCCTGCCTTGCGGGACGGGTTTCAAGAAGTCTTACCGCGGGTGATTACGATGCGGCAAAGAGGGCGGCTCTTGAATATTCCGATATATTCGGAAAGGATAATTTTTATATTGAGATTCAAAACCACGGCATTGAGGAGCAAAGGCAGATACTCCCCGAGCTTGTGCGCTTGTCGGAGGAATGCGATATACCTTTGGTCGCGACAAACGACTGCCATTATCTGCGCCGTCGAGATGCGGACACTCAGGCGATACTTATGTGCATCCAGATGAACAAATGTATTACTGAGGGTCGCCCCATGGGCTTTGAGACCGACGAATTTTACTATAAGGACACTAATGAGATGAGGCTCCTTTTCGGAAAATACGAGGGAGCTATTGAAAATACGGTAAAAATTGCGGAAAGGTGCAATTTTGAAATTGAGGATAGGGGAGTGATCCTGCCAAAATACCCAACTCCCAACGGAATGGAGGCTTGTGACTATCTGCGCTCGCTCGTGCTTTCCGGACTTGAAGGACGGGAGAGCAGCGGCGCGATAGCTTATAAGGATCACAGCAAGAAAGAGTATCTTGATAGAATTGAGTACGAGCTTTCCGTGATCCAAAATATGGGATATTGCGATTATTTCCTGATAGTTTGGGATTACGTCGCTTTTGCGCGCTCCAAGGGAATTCCTGTAGGTCCCGGAAGGGGCTCCGGTGCGGGAAGCCTTGTGGCGTATCTTCTGAGGATAACCGATATTGATCCTATTGAGTTTGATCTTCTTTTTGAAAGATTTTTAAATCCCGAGCGCATTTCGATGCCAGATATCGATATGGATTTCTGCTACAACAGAAGGGATGAGATAATCGAATACGTTAAGGAAAAGTACGGCTCGGATCACGTTTCGCAGATCGCTACCTTCGGTACACTTGCGGCTAAGGCGGCAATAAGAGACACGGGACGTGCTATGGGTATGAGCTACGGTGACGTGGATGCTATCGCCACCAAAATACCGCGCTCTCTCGGTATCACCCTTGAGGATGCGCTTCTTGATCCCGATTTTAAGGCAAAATACAACGAGAGCGAGGAAAACCGAACGCTTATCGATACTGCGATCGCACTTGAGGGAATGCCGCGAAACGTGAGCATACACGCCGCGGGCATAGTGATTACGGACGAGCCTCTGTGCGAGTACGTCCTCTTGCTCTTAGTAACGGAGCGGTGATAACTCAGTACGATATGGATGCCGTTGCCGAGCTCGGACTTTTAAAATTTGACTTTCTTGCGCTTCGCTATCTGACTATAATCAACGATGCGGCAGAGCAGATAAAAGAAAGAGAATCCGATTTTGATATAGAGCGGATACCGCTTGACGATGCCGCCACCTACGAGCTGATATCATCGGGAATGACGGAGGGAGTTTTCCAGCTTGAAAGTGCGGGAATGAGGCAATTCCTTGCGCAGATGAAGCCAAAGACTCTTGAGGATATCATAATTGCGATATCCCTCTACCGTCCGGGTCCGATGGACTCGATACCGCATTATCTTGAATGCCGAGAGGATCCTTCAAAGATAGAATATCCCTTGCCGATGCTTGAGGAGATTTTGAAAAGCACCTCGGGAGTGGTGGTATATCAGGAGCAGGTGATGAGTATATTCCGCACGGTTGCGGGATACAGCTTCGGTCATGCCGATATCGTGCGCCGTGCTATGTCAAAAAAGAAGCACGACGTACTTGAAGCCGAGAGGGGCGCGTTTATCTCGGGAGCTTTGGAGCGCGGAATTGAGGCAAAGGCTGCTCAAAAGCTTTTTGACGATATGATAAGCTTTGCAAATTATGCCTTTAACAAGAGCCACGCCGCCGCTTATTCGATAATCTCATACAGAACGGCTTATCTTAAGGCGCATTATCCGAGGGAGTATTTTGCGGCGCTGCTTACGTCGGTCCTTGGCAATATGCCAAAGATCGCAGAGTATATTTCGGATCTTTCAAAGCTCGGTATAGGCGTTCTTCCGCCCGATATCAACAAGAGCGAGATGTATTTCCACGTCAGTGAGAATAATATCCGATTTGGCCTTCTGGCTATTAAAAACGTTGGTCAGAGCTTCGTTGCAAACGCGATAACGGAAAGAAAGAGAAGAGAATTTTCATCATTTGATGATTTCGTTCAGCGAATGAGCGACTATGAGATAAACAAGCGGCAGGTGGAATCCCTCATTAAGAGCGGAGCGATGGATCACCTTGGAAACAGGCGCTCGCAGCTGCTTGCGAGCTACGAAACGATGATCGACGGTGCGACGAGCAAAAAGGGAAGCAATATTGCAGGTCAGCTTGACTTTTTCTCAATGGCTCAGGGTATTTCTGCGGGTCTGGAGTTCAAATATCCCGATCTGCCCGAGCTTTCGCTTTCATTGAAGCTTGCGCAGGAAAAGGAAGCTACGGGGCTGTACTTTTCGGGGCATCCGCTTGATTCTTACAGAGAGCATACCGATGCTTTGGAGCATCGCGAGATAGTATCCCTTGGCGCTGAGGACGCGGGCGATAGGAAAATGATAAATATCGTTGGTGTTGTGAACGATATAACCGTTAAAACAACGAGAAGCGGCGAAAAAATGGCGTTTTTCACTCTTGGCGACCGCTACGGTGAGATTGAGTGCATTGCATTCTCCAAGACATATTCCCGTATTCGCGATAGCTTGGCGCGTGATACCGCGGTGGCGGTCACGGGCAACGTTCAGGCGCGTGATGATGAGGATATCAAATTCATCGTTGGCAGTGTTGAGATCTTGAAGAAAAACGGTGAATACCGTGCGCACATCACGCCAAATAAGTCTGAGAGTGCCAAGGAAGAAAGGGCTTTCGGAGGAGCAAATAAGCGCCCGACGAAGATCTATCTCAGAGTTGAGGACCTTCAATGCGAAGGATACAAAAAGGCTAAAAATCTCGTTGAGATATTCGAGGGAGAGGTCGCGGTCGTTTTTTACGATAACAGTACCAAGCAATACCACGCTTCGGGACTTTCGTTCGATGCGACGGAATATACCGTAAGTCAGCTTTCCGAGCTTTTAGGAGCGGAAAACGTGGTGTTGAAATAAATAATAAAAATGACGGGCTTGCCCGTCATTTTTTGCTTTTTTCATATTCCGATTTATAAAATTCGGTCATTTTTCGCGCCATAGCCTCGGCGTTGAATTCCTCACGGTAACGCTTGATTGCTCCTGCGGAGCATTTGGAATAGAGATCTGTATCGCGGTACATTCTAATAATTGCCATAGCGAGCGCATCCGCGTTTTTTGCGGGAAAAAGAAGTCCGTTGACCGCATTTTTTACCATATACGGATTTCCGCCGAAATCACTTGCCACAGCGGGAATTCCGAGGCTCATTCCCTCCGATAGAGCAAGGGACGAGGTCTCCGTCCCGTATGAGCAGTTGACGTTGAGATCGATCATATTGAAGAGGGGTGCAACGTCCTCGCAAAAGCCGGTAAAAATCACCGTGTCAGAAAGGTCAAGCTCGCGAGAAAGAGTTATCAATTCATCGTATAGGGAGCCGCCGCCAACTATCAGAAATTTAAAGTTAGGATAGTATTTTTTGCATATTTTAGCGGCTTGCAGGAGTGTTTTGTGTCCTTTATATTCCTCAAGGCGCGCAAAGATCCCTATAACAAAATCTCTTTTTGATATGCCGTATTTTGCTCTGTAAAGCTCCTTTTCATCAGCTGATAGCTCGCGGACGGGCTCAACGCCGTTTATTACGGTGTGTATCTTCTTTTTATCGCATCCGATGTTCAGAAGATCCTGACGCGCGGCATCCGCAACTGCTATCATAGAGGAGGACAGTATATTATTCGCTCCGCCGAGAATGAGCCTTGATATGGGATTGGTAGCGGAGCGAGTGAGTGGAAAGGTACAATGCCTTGTAAAAATGCGGCAGGGAATTCCAAGCGAGGTAGCTGCGATGCGTGAGGAGAGTGACCCGTGTGAGTGAACTATATCGGGGCGCACGGATTTGATTATTTTTCGCGCTTCTGCCGTGGCGGACGGGTCAAATGATCTGTCAGCACCGTGATACAATGCGATCACCGAGCAAGGGAGTGAGCAAAGCTCACTGATCAGCAGACTGCTCTTGGGAAGAGCGACGGATATTTCAAAATCACTGCCCATGTTTTTTATTTGATTGCAAAGCAGGCGACCGGCGCCTCCGATATTCGTGTCGGATATAAAATGAAGAATTTTAATCATATCAATCTCCGCTTGTATTTTATATTGCATAAATTTATTATGCAGATAAATGGGCGTTTCTATTCTTTTTTGCGACAAAAATTACCAATAATAATTGAAAACCGTTTGGTTACAATAATAGCAGAGAAGCGAAGCAGGAATATTTGCTACGCGGTTTTGATACTTAAACCATCGTTTGAGATATCGGGAGCGCGTTGTATTTTCTCTGTAACGCCTCTCGATAATATAGATATCCCGATTTTTCGGGTTGAAAAATAGCCGCGATTGGCGGCAGAACGGAGAAAACTATGGCAAACAAGTCAGCTAAAAAGGCACTTGAGCAGTTTAAGATGCAGGCTGCGAACGAGGTTGGTGTAACTCTTAACAACAACGGTTACAACGGTGATCTTACGTCCCGTCAGGCAGGTAGCATCGGTGGTCAGATGGTCAAGAAGATGGTAGAGTCCTACGAGAACAATCTTGGCGCACATCCCACAAAATAATTTACTCCAAGGCTAAAAAACGTATTTAGTTTTATGATTTTTTAAAAATTGTGTAATTGAATAGGTTTTTTGAGGGCGAACGGGTTATCGGGCGCCTTCTTTTTTGCTTGTATTTGCTTTGTTTTGCTTGTATTTGCTTTGTTTTGCTTGACAAAAGCTGAAAATGAGTATATAATGAATCAAGCAAAAGAAATTCGATTTTTAAAAAGGGGGGTGAAGCTTTATGAAATGGCGTATTGCTTGCGTTATTTTCTGCATTTTGGCAGTTTGTGTATCCTTATGCGGATGCGGAGAGAATAACATAAGGGCTATGGAATACGACAGTATTGAGGAGCTTCACGCCGCTTACGTTGATCATCTTTCGAGGCAAGAGGACCACGGTGAAGAATGGTGGGCAAGGGAGCTTGTCGCGTATTTTCCGTATGAGGATAAGTATTTTGTTATTTGCACATATGCGGAGGGCAGAAATGCTCCCAGAGTCAAGGAGGGTGAGCTGCTCGTTTACATAGTTGGCAAAAAGCACGACAAGTTTGTTCTTGATACAGGCTCACTCGGGCTTGAGATATGCACCTTTTCACTTACAGAGGAGGATCCACAGGATAATCTTATAGGAATTTGCCGCATTAACGGTAAGAAAAAGCACGTATCCTTCGTTTGCAAGGGCTACGGAGACGAGAGGTGCTACTATTATGACGGCGTCAGAATGGATGAAAAGGTATTTGTAGATCCATTTTCAAATAATAAGCTCATTCTGTGCTATGGGGTTTCAGACAGCGTTTCGCAGCTTCAAAAGCTTTTTGGAGGCGGACACAAATGGCAGCTTATTCCGGATTCGCCCACGAATTACATAAAGCACGATATAATATGTGGATCAAAGTGTATTAAGGTGAATATCGAAATTCCAATGATGCCGACATCCAATGAATTTTTGATCGAATATACCAATATCCTCGCGGACCAGATCGAAGCAAAAGAAGGAGCGGAGGCGGTATTGAACGGCGGAAGGGTCGATCGCCGTCAGCTTTATGCTGAGATCAAGTTTCATATGGTCTGCTGGAACTGGGGAATACTACAGGATAAAGCCGGTCTTTGCGAAATTGAGATATTTGACGGCGGAGCGGTTATAGATTCGCGTCCGTGGATCAACACTGTCGGACGTTTGCTTTACGGCAATGAATATAAGGAATGATTAAACGGTGAGGTATCACCGTTTAATTTTTTTGGATTTTCTATTGACAAAGCGGATAAAAAGTGATAATATATCCGTGTATGAAAAAACATTGATGGGAATAAGTAGTATTCTTGCGTTTGTGCAGAGAACCGTCGGTCGGTGCGAGACGGTGGGGCGGGGAGTATGAAGCTATCCCTGAGTTGCTTCCGAAAGGAAAGTCGGGTGCGCCCGTTAAAGCGCAGGCTGAAATCAGCCGCAGAGGTCATTTTTGCGAGAAAATGACGAAATAAGGTGGTATCACGGGAGCGTCCTCGTCCTTATGCTATGCATTGGATGAAGGCGTATTTTTTATTTATGAAAGGAAAAACACAAAAATGAAATGGACATCACTTAACGAGCTGCGTGAGAAATATCTCGCTTTCTTTGAGAGAAAGGGACATCTCCGTCTTAAATCATTCCCGCTCGTTCCAATTAACGACAAATCACTTCTTCTTATCAACTCCGGTATGGCTCCTATGAAAAAGTACTTTACAGGTGAGGAAGAGCCCCCGAGAAACAGAGTTTGCACCTGCCAGAAGTGCATCAGAACTCCCGACCTTGAGCGCGTTGGTCACACGGCGCGTCACGGCACGTTCTTTGAGATGCTCGGTAACTTCTCATTCGGTGACTACTTTAAGGTAGAAGCAATAGAGTGGTGCTGGGAGTTCCTCACAAAAGAGCTTGAGATCCCTGAAAATCTTCTTTGGCCCTCGATTTACGAGCAGGACGACGAGTCATATGATATCTGGGTAAATTGCATTGGTGTAAATCCCGACCACGTTGTTCGTATGGGCAAGGAGGACAACTTCTGGGAGCATGGAACAGGTCCTTGCGGCCCTTGCTCCGAGATATACTTTGACCGCGGCGAAAAATACGGCTGCGGTGATCCTAACTGCCGCCCCGGATGTGAGTGCGACAGATATATGGAGATCTGGAACAACGTATTCTCTCAGTTCAACAATATGGGTGACGGCACATACGAGGAGCTTGCTCAGAAGAATATCGATACGGGTATGGGACTTGAGCGTCTTGCTTGCGTAATGCAGGGCGTTGACAATATGTTTGAGGTTGATTCTATCAGAAGAATCATCGACAAGGTTTGTGAAATTTGCGGCAAGACCTATGGAAACGACGCAAACAACGATATTTCCATCCGTGTTATTACTGACCATACAAGAAGCGCGATGTTTATGATCGCTGACGGTGTTATCCCCTCGAACGAGGGACGCGGATACGTTCTTCGCCGTATCATCAGACGCGCGTGCCGTCACGGAAAGCTTCTTGGAATCAATCACACATTCCTTGTTGATATGGTAAACGTTGCTATTGCGGAAAGCTGCGAGGCTTATCCCGAGCTTAAGGAAAAGGGCGATTATATAAGAAAGGTGCTTTCTATGGAGGAGGAGAGATTTGACGCGACTATCGACGCGGGACTTTCCATTCTTTCCGACCTTATCCGAGGCGCAATTAAAGAAAATAGCGATACTATCTCCGGCGAGGAGGTATTCAAGCTTTACGATACGTTTGGATTTCCGATCGATCTTACAAGAGAGATCGCAGAGGAAAACAATCTTAAGATAGATGAGGATACATTCAAGGCTCTAATGCTTGATCAGAGAAACCGCGCAAGAGAAGCAAGAGCGAATATCAGCGGTTGGTCTGACAATTCAAAGAATATCCTTGCCGATCTTCCCAAGACTGAGTTTACGGGCTATACCGATTACAGAACTGTGGCAAGAGTTATTGCTATTCTCGTTAACGACGAGAGTGTTGAAAGTGTTAATGAAGGCGATTGCACAGTTGTTCTTGATAAGACACCCTTCTACGGAGAGGGCGGCGGTCAGGTAGGTGATACCGGTACGATCTACGGTGAAAATTCGCTTCTTACCGTTTACGATACAAAGAAAACAGACGGTGTTTATATTCACCTTTGTACAGTAGCAAATGGCACGCTTAACGTTGGTGATACGGTAACTGCAGATATTCTTGATGCTCGCCGCGACGCGATAAA
Organism: Clostridia bacterium; assembly: GCA_017531925.1. Classification (GTDB taxonomy): domain Bacteria; phylum Bacillota; class Clostridia; order Oscillospirales; family CAG-272; genus RGIG4608. Next base: position 43,303 of record JAFXKD010000048.1, read on the forward strand.
GAGAAATCACTCCGCGGCGCACTTGCTCCAGGCGGCTCTTCGTCAGGTTCTCGGAACACACGTTGAGCAGGCGGGTTCTTACGTTGACGAGAATGTTTGCCGCTTTGACTTTACACATTTCGTGGCTCTTACGGATAGTGAGATTAAGCAGGTTGAGGCTCTCGTTAATGCGCACGTGCTTGCGGCTAACGAGATAGTTACAAAGGAAACCGATATTGAAACCGCTCGTAAAGAGGGTGCTATGGCGCTCTTTGGCGAAAAGTACGGAAAGACCGTTCGTATGGTTAAGATGGGAAGCTTCTCAACCGAGCTTTGCGGCGGTACTCACTGCGATAATACCGGCAAGATCGGTCTTTTCAAGATAATCAGCGAATCCTCCGTTGCGGCAGGTGTTCGCAGAATCGAGGCTGTAACAGGTCTTGGCGTGCTTCATCTTATTGCTAAGCACGAGTCCCTTATAAATCAGACTGCGGCTGAGCTTAAGGTTCCCAATGCAAATGATCTTACTAAGAGAGCAAATGCACTTATGGGCGAGATCGCTTCTCTTAAGAAGGAGATCGAGGCTCTTAACAATAAGATCGCGGCTTCCAAGCTTGACGGCGTTCTCAATTCCGCAAAGCAGATAAAGGGTGTTAAGCTTATTGCCTTTAATGCTGAGGGAATGGACGTTGACAGTGCAAGAACTCTTGGTGACAAGATAAAGGCAGAACACAGCGATACTGTTGCGGTTCTTGCCGTAAATGCACACGGAAAGCTTAACTTCATCGCGGTTGCGGGCAAGGATGCGGTTGCAAACGGTATCCACGCAGGTAAGCTCGTTGGAGCAGTAGCGGCTGTTACAGGCGGTAAGGGCGGCGGACGTCCCGACTCCGCTATGGCGGGCGGCGCTGATGCATCCAAGATCGCAGATGCTCTTGCAAAGGCTCACGAGATAGTTGAAGCAATGGCGAAATAATTTAATAAAGAAACGGCAGGGAATGATCTCTGCCGTTTTTTGCTTGACAAAATGGGGAGTTTAGTCTATAATCATAATATAAATGACTTGCTTAGGAGGTTTTCAAAATGAAAAGAGTCATAGTGATTTTTATTATTATATCAATGCTTTTCCTTTCAAGTTGCGGTGGTACAGGAGGATTTTTTGATACACTTGTCACTGAAAGGGCACTGGGAAAAACATTAGTAAAGGACTTCTTCTTCTTGATTGGAAACGATGTTGAAGCCGCAAAAAACTTATTACACCCCAATTTCTATGCGGAAAATGGAGGATTCGAAGCATTTGTTGAGGATTTTAAGCAGGAACATAATGCAGACATTTTAGATGGAATCTCGATAGTCGGATGGTCGGGTGAGGGATCAGGTAGCGGATATTATCCCGCTGATGACTATAAATATACTTATCAACAATATAGATATGAATTGATCGTTGGATTGAAACCTATGAGCATCTATGTTGAAGTCAGAACGGATGAGTACGGTTACGGCATATATGCTTTTGAAGAAAGCATAGATCAATAAGGAGGGGTTAAATGAAAAGGTTTATATCATTATTATTAGTACTTTTTATACTTACTCTTTCGAGTTGCGGATTGCCTGAAATAGTAGATAAAGCGAAAGATCATTCCGAGAAATTTATCCTTTCGTTGAGCGGAGATCTTGAGGAGGCAGTCTCATTTATGCATCCCGACTTTTGGCCGGGAGCGGATAGGTTTGCTGAATATTTAGGTCAACTTGAGAGAGCCGGAGAAATTGATTTTTCTGACGGTGTTGAGATACTGAATTGTGAATTCAATTCTTTGGGAGTAGAAATGGAGATAGATGGAACTTACTATACACATATTTGTGAAATCGTAGTAAGCGGCAAAACTTTACATATGTACGTTACTGTTATTGATGATGGAAATGATTATGGCGTTTATTATTTCGGACTTTTTGATCCTGATTTATGATGAGGTGATAAAATGAAGCTCGTAATAATAGTGGGGAGCGGTGCTGTTGGAAAAATGACCGTTGGTCAGGAGCTTATGAAGATAACCGATCTGCGCCTGTTTCACAATCATATGATGATAGAGCCCGTTATCGATATTTTTGGATACTTTCACGGTGGCGTCACACAAAAGCTGCGCGAGGTAATATTTGAGGAGTTTCTTAAAAGCGATAACGAGGGTATGATCTTCACATTTTTGTGGGCTTTTGATATGCCGAGCGACAGGGAATACATTATGAGCGTTGCACAGAGATTTGACGAGGTATATTGCGTTGAACTCATTGCAGATCAGGCGGTTCGACTTGAGAGAAACAAGACTGAGAACCGACTCAAGAGCAAGGCATCGAAGCGTGATCTTGAGGTCTCGGAGCAGAGGTTACTTAATGAGGAGAGATATCGCCTTGTAAGTGAAGAGGGAGAGATACCCTTTGAAAATTATTTGAGAATTGACAACACAGATCTTGCGCCCGACGTTGTGGCGAAAATGATAAAACAGAAATTTGATTTATAAAGCAAAAAGAGGCAAAAGCCTCTTTTTTTGCTTATCCCTCGTGGAATTCCTTAAGGACGAGGTCTTTATTCTTTTCAAGCGCCCAGCGGATGCTCCATTCTCTCGGGAAGATGAGGAGATTGTTTCCGCGGTAGTCCTGAACCCATTTTGTATCGGTATCAAGTGTGAGAGAGGTGGGGACGATGTTTTTATTTTCGATCCAACGGATGTACTGCTGAGGCATCGGACGGCGGATGATGTCAACACCGTATTCGTGCTTTAAGCGGTATTCGAGTACCTCGAACTGAAGCACACCGACAACGCCGACGATTACTCGTTCCATACCTGAGTTTGGCTCGAAGAACATCTGGATAGCACCCTCCTGCGCTATCTGATTCATACCCTTTGCGAACTGCTTACGCTTCATAGAGTCCTTTTGTTCAACGAGTGCGAAATGCTCGGGCGCGAAGGTTGGGATCTTTTCAAACGTGAATTTTAAGGACGGATCGCAAACGGTGTCGCCAATAGAGAAGATACCCGGATCGAAAACGCCGATGATGTCTCCGGCATATGCGCAGTCAACGATCTCTCTCTCCTGAGCCATCATCTGCTGAGGCTGTGAGAGCTTTGCAACCTTATTATTCTGAACGTGGAGATACTCCTTGTTTCTTTCGAATTTACCGGAGCAGATGCGCATAAATGCAATTCTGTCGCGGTGCGCTTTATTCATATTCGCCTGGATCTTGAATACGAAGGCAGAGAATTTTTCATCGAAGGGGTCGATTATCTGCTCGCCCGCACGACGAGGAAGGGGAGAGGTGGTCATTTCAAGGAAGCTCTTTAAGAAGGGCTCAACGCCGAAGTTGTTGAGAGCCGAGCCGAAAAATACGGGTGAGAGCTTTCCGTGGCGCACCTTTTCAATATCAAATTCATAGCTTGCAACGTCAAGAAGCTCGATCTGATCAACAAGAGCCTTGCGGTCGTATTCACCAATAAGGGAATCCATTTTTTCGATATCCGTGATATCGCAGGCAACGCCCTCTATTCTGTTTCGTCCGCTGTGGAACTCGTCAAAGGCGAGAATGGAGCGTCTTTCACGGTCGAAAACGCCCTTGAAATTAACTCCGCAGCCGATGGGCCAGTTCATAGGATAGGTGCCGATGCCGAACTCTCTCTCAAGCTCGTCAAGAAGATCAAAGGGATCGCGCGCCTCACGGTCGAGTTTATTTATAAAGGTAAATATCGGGATATCACGCATAGCGCAGACCTTGAAGAGCTTTCTTGTCTGCGGCTCGATACCCTTTGCCGCATCTATTACCATTACCGCACTGTCAGCCGCCATAAGTGTTCTGTAGGTGTCCTCGGAGAAGTCCTGGTGTCCGAGTGTGTCAAGAATATTGATGCAATAATCGTCATATTCAAACTGCATAACTGACGATGTGATCGAAATACCTCTCTGCTTTTCAAGGTCCATCCAGTCGCTCGTCGCGTGGCGGTCACTTGCCTTTCCCTTTACCGTACCCGCTGACTGTATCGCGCCGCCGTAGAGAAGGAATTTCTCGGTGAGCGTGGTTTTACCTGCGTCGGGGTGGGAGATAATCGCAAACGTTCTTCTGCGCTTAATTTCTTTTGTTAAATCAGCCATTTTTATTTCCTCGTTAATTAAAGCTTAAATGTTCACAACATTTCTATTTTACTATATTTTGCAATATTTTTCAATAGATTTATCAAAAAATGTTCAAAAAGAAAAGCAAACGGCAAAAAACCGTTTGCTTTTTGTTATTTTCTATTCGTAATCCACAACGTCCGTCCATTTGAGAAGGAACTCGCGCTCCTCCTCGTTGCCCTTTACGCTTTGTGAAGCTGCAACGATGGGCATCCACTTCTGAACGTACTGCTTTGCGGTGTCGCTCTTTTTACAGAATGTATTGAGATATTTTTCAGCACCCTCAGTATCACCGTTGAGGCAGAAGAGAAGGTAGGTGCGCGCTACGTCCGCGGATGCATTTCCCTGAGTGACGTGCGACCAGTCAAGGATATAGGGTGTGCCGTCCTCCGTGATAATGATATTTGAGGGATTGAAATCTCCGTGGCATACCTTGTTGTGCTTGGGCATACCCTCGAGGCGGGTGTGAAGCTCGTAACGTGTAGTAGCGTCAAGGCTTGAGAGGGATATCTTTCTGTTCATCTTATCCTTGAGCTTGGTGAGAAGGGGACTCTTTTTGGAGTGTACCTCCATTTGAATATCAACCAAAAGCTCGATATATTCGTCCTTTTTCTCGGGATTTTCCGCCATAAGCTCTGCGAGTGTCTTGCCCTCGATATATTCGTTGACAATTGCCCATTTTCCGTCGATAACGTTTACTCCGAGGAGCTTGGGGATATTGAGCCCCGTTTCCTCGATCCTTGCCTGACCGAGCGCCTCGTTAAGAACGTCTGCCTTTGAATATTCCTTATCAAAAACCTTAACGGTCTTATCGCCGTCGCGGTAGATAGTTTTATGCTTTCTCTGTGCAAGTACTGTCATTTTTCAGTCCTCCTTTATATTTTGGCAGGCATTTCTTTTTCTGTGAAATGCTTTCCGTAGTATGCGTTAAGGTACATCTGCTTTATCTCGCTCATAAGGGGGTAGCGGGGATTTGCGCCGGTGCACTGATCGTCGAATGCCTGCTCGACCATATCGTCAAGGCGATTGAGGAAATCTTCCTCGTTGATGCCGTAATCCTTGATCGTCTCCTTGATGCCGACCCTATTTTTAAGATCGTTGATAGCGGAAATAAGATTTTCAAGCTTTTCTTCATCAGTGCTTCCACCAAGTCCGAGATAATCTGCGATCTCTGCATATCTTGCGAGTGTGTGGGGGTGGTCATACTGTGAGAACGTACCCATCTTTGCGGGGGATTCGGATGCGTTGAATCTGAGTACCTCCTCGATCATAAGTGCGTTTGCAACGCCGTGGGGAAGGTGGTGGAATGCACCGAGCTTGTGAGCCATTGAGTGGCAAACTCCAAGGAACGCGTTTGCAAATGCCATACCTGCCATTGTTGCGGCATTTGCCATCTTTTCACGCGCCAAAACGTCTGTCTGACCGTTTTCATAAGCTCTGGGGAGATATTCAAATACCATTTTAAGAGAACGGAGGGCAAGGGAATCGGTGTAGTCCGTTGCAAGCATAGCGGCATAAGCTTCAAGCGCGTGAGTAACTGCATCTATACCGGATGCTGCGGTGAGACCGCGAGGTGCGGACATATGAAAATCGGTGTCGATTATAGCCATATTGGGAAGAAGCTCGTAATCTGCAAGGGGATATTTAACGCCTGTTTTTTCATCCGTGATTACTGCGAAGGGGGTTACCTCGCTTCCCGTACCTGCGGAGGTGGGAATAGCTATGAAGTAAGCCTTTTCTCCCATTTTGGGGAATGTGTAAACTCTCTTGCGGATATCGATGAAGCGCATAGCCATATCCATAAAGTCTGCCTCGGGATGCTCGTAAAGCACCCACATGATCTTTGCGGCGTCCATAGCGGAGCCGCCGCCGAGCGCGATGATTGTATCGGGCTGGAAGGCTCTCATCTGAGACGCGCCCTCGGTAGCGTTTGCAAGAGTGGGATCGGGCTGAACGTTAAAGAACGTTGCGTACTGAATTCCCATTTGCTCAAGCTTATCGGTGATGGGCTTGGTATAGCCGTTCTGATAGAGGAATGTATCGGTTACGATGAATGCCTTTTTTGCTTTTCTGACTGTCTTAAGCTCGTCGAGCGCGACGGGAAGGCAGCCCTTTTTGATATATATCTTTTCGGGTGTTCTGAACCAGAGCATATTTTCTCTCCTTTTTGCAACGGTCTTTATATTGAGAAGATGCTTTACGCCAACGTTTTCGGAAACGCTGTTGCCGCCCCAAGAGCCGCATCCGAGCGTGAGGGAAGGGGCAAGCTTAAAGTTGTAAAGGTCGCCTATTCCACCGTGAGAGGAGGGAGTGTTGAGAAGTATGCGGCAGGTCTTCATTCTTGAAGCAAAGAAGGAGAGCTTATCGCCTTCCGTGATCTCGTTGAGATATACGGATGAGGTGTGTCCGTAGCCTCCGTCAGCAACGAGATGCTCAGCCTTTTCTACGGCATCCTCAAAGGTGGATGCGCGGTACATAGCGAGAACGGGGGAGAGCTTTTCGTGAGCAAATTCCTCGGAAAGCTCAACGCTTTCAACCTCACCGATGAGGATCTTTGTGCCAACGGGAACGTCAACTCCCGCAAGAGAAGCGATGGTATGCGCGCTCTGTCCTACTATTTTAGCGTTAAGTGCGCCATTTATGATAATTGTTTTGCGAACCTTTTCTGTTTCTTCCTCATTGAGGAAGTAGCAGCCGCGAGCGGCAAATTCTTTCTTTACTGAGTCGTATATCGAATCGAGAACGATAACGGACTGCTCTGATGCGCAGATCATACCGTTGTCAAAGGTCTTTGAGTGGATTATGGAGTTTACTGCGAGAAGAATATCCGCACTTTCGTCTATAATTGCGGGCGTATTGCCTGCGCCAACGCCAAGGGCGGGCTTTCCGCTTGAGTAAGCAGCCTTTACCATTCCGGGACCTCCCGTTGCGAGAATGATATCCGCTTCCTTCATAACTGTATTGGTAAGCTCGAGGGAGGGAACATCAATCCAATCTATTATTCCATCCGGTGCCCCAGCCTCAACTGCGGCTTCAAGAACGAGCTTTGCTGCAGCGATCGTGGAGCTTTTTGCCTTGGGGTGGGGGCTTATGATAATTGCGTTTCTTGTTTTAAGCGCGAGAAGGCATTTGAAAATAGCTGTGGAGGTGGGGTTTGTCGTGGGAATGACCGCGGCGATAACACCGATGGGCTCGGCAATTTTCTGGATGCCGTATGCTTCGTCCTCTTCAATAACTCCGCAGGTCTTGGTATCCTTATAAGCATTGTAAATGTATTCTGCCGCATAATGGTTTTTAATGACCTTATCCTCAACGATTCCCATACCCGTTTCCGCAACTGCAAGCTTGGCAAGCGAGATCCTTGCCTTGTCTGCTGCGGATGCTGCGGCAAGAAAGATCTTATCCACCTGCTCCTGAGTATAAGTAGCAAATACGCTTTGCGCATTTCTTGTTCTTGCGAGTGCAGAGTTGAGTGTTTCAACGCTGTCAACAATTGAGTAAAGCTTTTCGTTCATTGATTTATCTCCTTGAATTAAGTATCGTCGTTATAAAATGAAGCAGCGATCGATATGATGAATATGGTTGACGCCCGTTCAAGCGCTAACTTCGTTAAAAGTTTAACACACCAAAAAGCAAAAGTCAATAGAAATGCGTAAACTTCGTTAAAAAAATAACAATTTCGGCAAAATTATTATATTTAAACAAAGCAACACCGAAAATGTTGGTTAATTTGCATATGTGATTTTGCAAATTTTGCGACCTTTGGGGGAATAAATAATAATAAAAATGTAAAAGAGGTGTTTTATGAGAATTCTTGCGGTTATAGGTACTCGCCCTGAGGCAATAAAGATGCTTCCGCTTATTATAGAGCTGAAAAAGCATCCTTCATTCGACGTTTTCGTTTGCAGCACGGGGCAGCATACTGATATGCTCAACGGAGTTTTTGAATATTTCAATATTGAGCCGGATTATCGCTTTTGCGCTATGAGGAAGGAGCAGAGCCTTTCCGAGCTTACTATCAGACTTCTTAGATATTTTGATGAAATTTTAGAGGATGCCAATCCCGATACGGTGCTTGTTCACGGTGATACCACCTCTGCTTTTTGTGCTTCGCTTTCAGCCTTTTATAAGGGTATAAAGATCGCTCACGTGGAAGCGGGGCTTCGTACCTTTAACAAATCATCACCCTTTCCCGAGGAGTTTAACAGGGTGGCTATCGATACGGTTGCAGATATTTGTCTTGCTCCTACTGAGGAAGCAAAATGCAATTTGTATAAAGAGGGCAAGAGCGTTGTATTTACAACGGGAAACACAGTTATCGATTCACTTAACTATACGCTTGATAGAGGTTATTCGTCACCGGTTCTGGATGATGCAAACGGCAGAAAAATCGTTCTTCTTACGATGCACAGAAGGGAGAATCTCGGAGATAGGATGAGGTCGGCTCTGCTTGGCGTGAGGGATATCCTTCTTTTAAGGGATGATCTTTTCTGCATTTTCCCCTGCCATCCAAATCCGGCAGTAAGAGAGGTCGCAGAGGATTGCTTTGCTGATATCAAAAATATTAAGATTTGTGAGCCGCTGTCAATTTATGATTTTCACAATATTTTAAGCAGATCTCTTGCGGTGCTGACAGATAGCGGTGGTATTCAGGAGGAGGCAAGCTTTCTCGGAGTGCCCGTTTTTCTTCTTCGCGATACTACCGAAAGAAAAGAAGGAGAGCAAAACGGGAATATCGCCCTCCTCGGTACTGACGGGCGCGCGGTGCGGGACGGTTTTTTGAGTACAGTATCCGACACAGAGAAGCTCTCCAAAATGAGTAAGCCCTCACTTGTGTTCGGTAATGGTGATGCTTGTGAAAAAATTGCTAAAATCCTCTTGTCAAGCAAGTGAAAAGGTGGTATAATTACACTGTAACATTATGTGCAATTTTGCTGTTGGAGGTTTTCTATGAAGATAACGGACATTAAAAATCAAATAAAGAACGGCGAGCTTGATGCAAAATTCTGTTCACTTTATGACGCTGGAGCGGTTTTATACCAAAGGGAAAGATATCTGCTCGCTATAGATAGCTTTGCGGAGCTTTTCGGTGAGGACAGGGACATAAATCTCTATTCCGTGTCAGGCAGAAGCGAGCTTGCCGGAAATCATACCGATCACAACCGTGGAAAGGTTATAGCGGCTTCTGTAAATCTCGATATAATAGCGGTAGTATCGCAGAACGGTACGGATACGGTAAATCTTAAGAGCGAGGGCTTTAATCAGCTGTCGATCGATTATTCGCAATACTGCGAACCGTGCAAAAACCATTTTGGAACGAGTGCGTCCATCATCGCGGGAATGTGCGCGGGCTTCAAGCAAAACGGTTACGCTGTTGGCGGATTTGATGCCTACTGTACCTCAAACGTGCTTCGCGGCTCGGGACTTTCTTCAAGCGCGGCATTTGAGGATATGATAGGAAACATCCTCAATCACGAGTTTAACGGCGGTGCGATATCAAACGTTGAGATAGCAAAGCTCGCTCAGTATTCGGAAAATGTATTTTTCGGTAAGCCCTGCGGTCTTATGGATCAGGTCGCGTGCGCTTACGGCGGAATTGTAGCTATAGATTTTGAGGATACCAAAAATCCGAGGATAGAAAAAATAGATTTTGACCTGAGCAAGGCAGGATACAATCTCTGCATCGTTGATACCGGCGGAAATCACGCGGATCTTACGGACGATTATGCATCTGTTCCGTTAGAGATGAAGAGCGTTGCGGCATATCTTGGCAAAAATGTATTGCGTGAGTGTGAGCTTTCGGACGTGCTTGAAAACGCCAAGGGTATCAGATCAGAGTGCGGTGATCGCGCGCTTATGAGAGCTATACATTTCTTCTGCGAGAACGAGAGAGTAGATACGATGAAAAAAGCACTTTGCGCAGGTGAGCTTGACATGTATTTTGAAGGTGTTCTTGAATCGGGTAGATCCTCGTTTAATTATCTGCAGAACGTATATACGACCAAAAACGTAAGAGAGCAGGGGCTTTCCTTGGCTCTCTGTGTAACCGAGAGATTTATGAAGGACAAGCGCGGTGCGTACCGCGTTCACGGAGGAGGCTTTGCTGGAACTATTCAGGCTTACGTTCCCGTTGATGCAGCCGAGCTTTATAAAGAAACGATGGATTCCGTTTTCGGTGACGGTGCGTGCCTCATCCTTCGCGTTCGTCCCGACGGAGCGGTTAAGGTGAATTGATGGCGAATTACTCAATAACCTCGCTTTATTCGGGGTCTAAGGGGAATTCCGTGCTTATCGAGAGCGAGGGCGCAAGGATACTGATAGACGCGGGAAGGAGCGCAAGGGCGCTGTGCAACGCGCTTACATCCATCGGTAAAAGTATAGATGGCATTGATGCTATTTTCATAACACATGAGCATACCGATCACGTTGGTGCGCTTGAGGTACTTCTCAAAAAGCACCCGATACCGGTACATATTGTGGGGATATCCGCAAAAAAGCTGCTTTTAAAGGGGCTTTCGGTGTACGACTCACTTATTTGTCAGCACCCTCCCGTATTTTCCGTTACGGTGGGCGATATGACCGTTAAAAGCTTCCCGACTCCGCATGACAGCGAATACTGTGTTGGATACCGAATAGAAATAGGGGAGTCAGCAATCGGTTATGCCACGGACATAGGATATGTTACGAGCGAGATAAGAGAAAGCCTCGCCGGATGCGAAAGCATAGTGCTGGAAAGCAATCACGACGAGGAGATGCTTATGAACGGACCGTATCCATATGAGCTTAAGCTTCGTATAAGATCCAACAGGGGGCATCTCTCAAATTCCGCGTGCGCAGAGCTGTCTTCAGAGCTTTGCTCAAGGGGAACGAGGAATATTCTGCTTGCTCATCTGAGCGAGGAGAACAACGAGCCCTCCATTGCCTTTGACGAGGTTTGGAGCGCGGTCGCAGATGAGAGCGTAAATATAAAGGTGGCTTCGCAGCATGTGCCGATAAAGCTGATATGAGGAAATATGTTAAACGTAAAGATATACGTTACGGGAACGCTTAAGGAGCAGTATTATAAGGATGCGATAGCGGAATATAAGAAACGCCTATCTGCGTACTGTAAGCTTGAAATAATCGAATATAAGGAATATAAGCTCCCTGAAAACCCATCAGAAAAGCAGATAGAGCAAGCCCTTGCAATCGAGGGCGAAAGGATACTTTCGGATATTTCTCCAAGAGCCTACAAGGTGGCTATGTGCGTTGAGGGCAAGCAGCTCTCAAGCGAGGAATTTGCTGTAAAGCTTGATGAGATATCCGCGTCACACGGAGAGATAGCGCTTATAATCGGAAGCTCGTTCGGACTCTCGGAGTCCTTGAAGCGTTCGTGTGACCTCCGCATGAGTGTGTCTAAAATGACGCTTACTCATCAGATGATGCGTGTTTGGCTCGTTGAGATAATTTACCGTTGCCTCTCGATCTCTCACGGAGGGAAGTACCACAAATAGATAAAAAACGTCCCGATTCGCACTCGGGGCGCTTTTTTTGACAATTATTATTTATATTTATATAAAATTTATAAAAAAGCCTTTACAAATCGAAAAAAAAATAGTATTATATAGATTAGCAAACTATGAGCTTTTGGTTTGGAGGTAAAGAAAATGGAAAATTTACAGCCCAAGTATAAAAGAGTATTGCTCAAGCTTTCAGGCGAGGCGCTTGCAAAGGATTGCGACGGTATCCTCAATTTTGAGTACATTGAGCAGATAGCCGCCGTACTTAAAAGGTGTGTTGCCGAGGGCGTACAGATAGCCGTGGTAGTGGGCGCGGGTAATATCTGGCGTGGCAGGCAGAGCGGAAAAATGGACAGAGCTAAGGCTGATCAGATGGGAATGCTCGCAACTGCGATCAACTCTCTCGCACTTGAGGAGACATTTAATTCCGTGGGACTTAAGTCGAGAGCGATGATGGTTATGGAGGTCAATTCGTTTGCAGACCCGTATCGCATAAGGGACGCAAGACGTCATCTTGCTGAGGGTGAAGTCGTTATTATCGGAGGAGGAACGGGTATGCCGTTCTTCTCAACAGATACAGCGGCAGCAATACACGCTGCGGAGATAGGCGCGGACGTTATCCTTATGGCAAAGAATATTGATGGCATCTATACCGCCGATCCTCATATCGATCCCACAGCCAAAAGATACGATGAGATCACGTACCGTGAGATACTCGATAAAGAGCTTAAGGCTCTTGATATTCCCGCAAGCGCGTTTTGTATGGAAAATGATATCCGATGCTACGCGTTTGAGCTTAAGGATCCTATGAACATCTACAGGGTGATCATGGGCGAAAAAATGGGAACCGAATTACACAGATAAAAATTGGAAATAATATAAACGAGGTAAAAAATTATGGCATTCAACATTAAAGGCTACGAAGAAAAAATGACAAAGACAATCGCGTCCTACGAGTATAATCTCGCATCCATCCGCGCAGGTCAGGCTAATGCGGGCGTTCTTAACAGAGTAACGTTCGAATACTATGGCTCTCCCACACCCGTCAACACGATGGCTGACATCAGAATGGCGGACTCCAGAACCCTTACCATCACTCCTTACGATGCGTCCACGCTTAAGGCTATTGAAAAGGCGATCCTTATGAGTGATATCGGAATCAATCCCTCAAACGACGGTAAGATGATCCGTCTTGTATTCCCCCAGGTAACCGAGGAGAGACGTAAGGAGCTCAAGAAGCAGATCCAGAAGATGGGCGAGGAAACCAAGGTGATTATCCGTAACATCCGCCGCGATGCCAACGATGATATCAAGAAGGCAAAGAAGGACGGAGAGCTTACAGAGGACGACGTTAAGTTCAACGAAAAGAAGGTTCAGGATCTCACGGATAAGTATATCAAAGAGGTTGACGCTTGCTCCGCTAAAAAAGAGAAGGAAGTAATGGCGATCTGATTTATTATTGACTATTAAGGCGGGGCTTTTAAAATTCCCGCCTTTTTGGAATTTGAGGTAGAAAAATTGGAAAAGATAACTGATTTTAAGGTCGATGAGAATTTAAGGCACATCGCGTTTATAATGGACGGTAACGGCCGTTGGGCAAAGCAACGCGGACTTGACCGTCCCGAGGGACATAAGGTAGGAGTACGCGTTTTTGAACGCGTTGCGAATACCTGCTTTGATATGGGGCTTGAGGCAGTAACGTTTTACGCGTTTTCCACGGAAAATTGGAAGCGTCCGCCCGCGGAGGTAAAGACTATTATGAGCCTGCTCTCGTTCTATCTTGATAAATGCGGCGATGATCTTATTAAAAGAGGCGTGCGGTTTCGTATGCTCGGAGACAAGAGTGCGCTTAACGCGGGTCTGCGCAGGCGTATAGATAGCCTTGAGCAGAGAAGCAAGCATTTTAATAAAACGCTGAACATAGCCATAAACTATGGAGGAAGAGATGAGATAATCCGCGCTTGCAGACTTCTTGCACAGAGCGGGGAGGAGATAAATGCGGAAAGCTTTTCAAGAGCTCTTTATACGGAGGACTGCATAGATCCCGACCTTGTTATAAGGACCGCTGGAGAAAAGAGGCTTTCAAACTTCCTGTTATGGCAGGCTTCATACTCGGAGCTGTATTTTACTGACGTGCTTTGGCCTGATTTTTCCGATGACGATCTTATTTTGGCTATAAACGATTTTTATTCAAGACGCCGCAGGTACGGTGGTCTTTGAGGAGGATTTATACGATGAAACAGAGAATAATTACCGCAATAGTGCTTGCAATTATAGCAATACCTGTCTGTATTTTTTCGGGAAGCGTGCTTTTTCCGATACTTTGGGCATTTCTCGGAGTTGTCGGTGTATGGGAGCTGCTTGGATGTATGGGAACGAGAAACAGATTGGCAATATCCATTCCTCTTTATATTCTTGCAGTTGCATCTCCCCTTGCGGTGTGGCGAGGTTATAACTCGTTTATAGTTAATTTCCAGCCTAATTACAGCGCAATACTTTTGCCCTTGCTTCTTGTTTTATATATTCTTGCGGTTTGGGTCTTTTCATATCAAAAGGATCAAGAAGTGGATATGAACAGGATCATTGCGAGCGCTCTCGTATCCCTTTACATAATCGGCGCTTGCTCATCCGTGGTTATGGTCAGAGAGGCACGTGGAGGCGAGTATTATTGGTATTTCGTTTTCATTGGCGCGTGGGTGACTGATATTTTTGCGTATTTTACGGGTATGCTATTTGGAAAGCATAAGCTCATTCCCGCGGTAAGCCCCAAAAAAACTGTTGAGGGAGCTATAGGCGGAACGGTATTCTGCGTTATCTTTTTCGTCGGATTCGGTACATTACTTAACCGTTTTACACAGTATGAGGTCAGCCTTTTGATGCTCGCTGCGGCAGGACTTATTTCTGCTTTTGTGTCGATGATTGGCGATCTTTCGATGAGCGTTATCAAGAGAACTTACGGAATCAAGGATTACGGCAAGCTTTTTCCCGGTCACGGTGGTGTGCTTGACCGCTTCGATTCCATTTTGGCAGTTGCGATAGTTTTAGCGCTTTTCTTGGCGTAGGATAAGTTCCAATGATGGAATGTCATATTTTTAAGGTAAAAAATGATTTGTAACAAGGAAAAAATGCTTGTTCTTGGCTCTACGGGCTCGATAGGAGAGCAGGCTCTTGATGTTGCTAAGGCTACCTCAACGCAGGTGGTCGGGATCTGCGCAGGAACCAACTGGAAAAGAGTTGAGGCTCAGGCAAGAGAATATAATGTGCGCTTTGCTGCTATGTTCGATACGGATGCAGCGGCGGAGCTTAAGACTGCGCTATCCGATACGGATATTCGCATTTTAGCGGGTGTTGACGGTATTTGTGAGATGATAGCGGGAAGCGGAGCTACCTTTGCGGTCAATTCAATAATAGGGCAGGCAGGGCTTTTGCCAACGCTTGCCGTTCTTGAGGCGGGGATAAGACTTGCCCTCGCTAACAAGGAGAGCCTTGTGGTTGCAGGTGAGATCGTAATGGAGAAGGCGCGCGAGAAGGGAATTGAGATACTTCCCATAGACAGCGAGCATTGTGCCATTCATCAATGCTTGCGCTCGGGCAAAGGAAACGAGATAAAGAAAATCATTTTAACTGCCTCGGGCGGCCCGTTCTTCGGTCTTAGCCGTGAGGAGATATATAACGTGCCCCTTTCACGCGCTCTTGCGCATCCAACGTGGAGGATGGGGGCAAAGATAACTATTGACAGTGCCACTCTTATGAATAAGGGGTTTGAGATAATCGAAGCGGCGCATCTTTTCGGTGTAGGACCTGACAAGATAGACGTTTTGGTGCATAGAGAGAGTATAATCCATTCTATGGTCGAATACATTGATAACAGTGTTATCGCTCAGCTCTCAACTCCCGATATGCGCCATTGCGTGCAGTATGCACTTGATCGCGGAGCAAGAAAAAAGGGAGTAATAGAGCCGCTTGATCTTGCAAAGATATCAAAGCTGACCTTTGCGCGCCCCGACAGAGAGGCTTTCCCGCTTCTCGATCTTGCACTCTACGCCCTTGACAGAGGCGGCGCTACCTGTGCCGTGCTGAATGCGGCGAATGAGGTAGCGGTCGCGGCGTATCTTTCCGAGAAAATAGCCTTTGGGCAGATATCGGATTGCGTTTGCAACGTGGTCTATTCAATGAAGGATGCATCGAAGATACACACGCTTGAAGGCATTTTTGAAGCCGATAGGGAAGCAAGAGAGCTTGCCAAGGCTTATTTGAATATTTAAGGAGAAAACACATTGAATACGATAATTTATATCCTTATCACGGTGCTTGTGATAGGATTTCTTACATTTATACACGAATTCGGACACTTTTTCTTTGCGCGTCTTTTCAAGGTCCCGATCATTGAGTTTGCTATCGGTATGGGTCCGAGGCTTTATTCTTGGACGGGAAAGCACGGAACTAAATATGCGCTCAGAGCTTTTCCCATAGGAGGATTTGTTCAGATGGAGGGCGAAGAGGGAACGAGCGAAAATCCCATGGCTTACAACAATCTCAATCCTTGGAAAAAGATCGCTGTTACAGCCGCAGGGCCTCTTGTGAATATAATCTTTGCAGTAATCGTAATGTTCATTCTGGTTATCTGCTCACCCGAGCTTGGCTCTACCACGATTGGCAGATTTGAGGATGATGCGGTAAGCAATCAGAAGCTCATGGAATGGGATGAGATAGTACAGGTGGGCGACACAAGGGTCCATACGGGCGAGGAGGTCGTTTATGAGATAATGATGCAGGGCTACGAGGCTATTGATATCACGGTAATACGTGACGGTGAAAGACTCGTTATCGAGGACGTGGTATTTAATACGGTAGAGGAGCAGGGTGCGGTTTTAGCAGAAATAGATTTCAGGCTTTTTGCACTAAGCGTTCTTGATGACGTAAGCTTTTTTGACTACCTCTATCAGGCGTTCTACCGTTCAGTAAATATGGTCAAGATGGTTTACGATTCTCTTCTCGGAATGATCACGGGAAGATTTGGTATGGACGCTATGTCAGGACCCATCGGTATCGTCGAAACTGTCGGTCAGGTAGCACAGGTGAGCATCGCTTCACTCGTTAATCTTATAGTAATGATCAGTATGAACCTCGGTATCTTCAATCTCTTGCCGGTTCCCGCGCTTGACGGCGGACGAATAGTATTCCACCTTATCGACGGAATTGCGGGCAGAAAGGTAATAAAGAAGGAGATAGAGGACACTATAACGGCGGTTACTATGATGCTTTTGCTTGGCTTTATGCTCTTGATATCCGTAAAGGACGTAATCAACCTTTTTTAAGAGAATGATATGATATACAACGAGATCAGAAGAAAAACGAAAAAGCTGAGAATAGGAAATATCTATATCGGCGGAGATTCTCCCATAGCGATTCAGTCGATGACAAATACCGACACCTGCGACAGAGAAGCGACTCTTAAGCAAATACTCTGGTTACAGAGTGCGGGATGCGATATCGTGCGTATTACCGTTCCAACGCTCGAGGCGGCGGAAACGATACCGTATCTTAAAGAGAACGGCGTTTATATCCCAATTGTGGCGGATATACATTTCGATTATAAAATTGCGCTAAAATGTGCAGAGCTTGGGGTGGATAAGATCAGGATCAATCCCGGCAACATCGGAAGCGACGATAAAGTAAAAGCCGTAGCGGATGCCTGCAAAAAAAGGAATATACCCATCAGAATAGGCATCAATTCCGGTTCGCTTCAAAAGGACATTCTTCAAAAATACGGCTCGCCCACTCCCGAGGCACTTTGCGAGAGCGCGTTCCGACACATTGAACTGCTTGAAAGATATGATTTTCACGATATAGTAGTTTCTATAAAGGCGTCCAACGTGCCTTCGATGATTAAGGTAAACAAGCTGCTTGCGGAGCGTTGCGATTATAACATCCACCTTGGTGTTACCGAGGCGGGAAGCGAGGAGCTTGGCACCTTGAAAAGTGCTATAGGCATTGGATCCTTGCTTTGCGAGGGAATAGGGGATACTGTGCGAGTTTCCCTTACGGCAGATCCCGTGCTTGAGATAGCTGCCGCAAAGAAGATACTTTCTGCGGTTGAGATAGACGGGCAGAGCGGAATGAGGATAGTTAGCTGTCCCACCTGCGGAAGAACAAAGATCGATCTTATAGACCTTGTTCATAGATTTGAGGATGCCGTCAAAAGAGAGGGACTTGAGGACAAGCCGATCAAGGTCGCCATTATGGGATGCGCGGTAAACGGTCCCGGTGAAGCGCGCGAGGCAGATATCGGTATTGCGGGCGGAATAGGTGAGGGACTTTTATTTGCTCACGGTGAGATAATAGAAAAGATACCCGAGGAAAAAATCATTGATGCTTTAATACAGAGAATAAAAGAGCTTTAATTCAGGATTATTGGTTTTAAAACAACGAAATTATTATTTACGCTTTAATACAGCGGTTTATGAGGACTTTTTATGGCAGAGAAGAGCTTTTTGGAAAAATTTAATAAATACGAGCCGACTGACACGGAGATAATCCGTGTCCTTTCGCGCGTTTATAACTATACGGTACGTCTGAGCAAGGAGCAGAGACTTATTGAATGTGACGTGCATTTTGACGATATAGTGGATAAAAATCTGCTATACCGCATTGAAAACGAGATAAAGGCGGCTTATTCGCTGAATTTTATGAAGATACTTCCCAAGTATGACGGATCGCTTTTTGGCAGCTATTATTTTGAGCAGATATTGCTTGAAGCAGAGAGAGTAGGAATAGTTGCAAAGGGATTCTTCTCCGGATGCGATTGGGAGATATCGGGCGAGAGCATTACTATTACTATCCCTTTTCAGGAGGGCGGTATCAGGCTTCTTGAAAATGCGAATACACCTAAAATAATTGAAAATATTATCTTTTCGGAGTTCGGCAAGAGATTTAGCGTGAAGATAATCGCTAACGATGGGCTTTCCTCATCCACTGCCGAAAAGAGAAAAAGCGAGATGCAGAAATTTGACAGAGAGATTGCGGAGCAATCCAAGAGATACGACTCTATGGGTGCTGCGGATACCGGTGCGCCGCAGAAGAAGGAAAAGGATGACGGCGCGTCTGCTCTTCCTCGAGTAAGCACTCTTTTTGAGGGTGGTGAGGCGAGCATGAGCGATAATAATATCTGCACGATCGGATACAAAAAATACGACCTTTCCGAGTATGAATACCTGCTTGGAGAGGAATTCGATATAAAGCCAACACCAATCTCTAAGCTTACGGGATACTCAAAGGGTGTGGTGATAGTGGGTGAGGTCTTTGGCTTTACGCAGGAGCCTGGAAGGCGAGGAAATAACGTTTCTACGAGCTTTTGTGTTTATGACGGAAACACCTCGATCGAAGTGAGAGCCTACAAGAGTGAGAGCGAGAGCCGTGAGATAGCCGAGGCTATCAAAAATGGATGCTCCTATGCGCTATACGGCAAGAGTGAGATCGAAAAAAAGAAGGACGGCAGCGGAAGGGATCTTATTTTCAGCTACAACCACGTTGCAAAGATCAAGGAAATAAAGAGATCTGACAATTCGCCCGAAAAGCGCGTTGAGCTTCATTTACATACTCAGATGTCTGCCATGGATGCGCTTTTACCTCCCGACGTTGCGGTAAAGAAGGCGCACGAATGGGGACATCGCGCGGTGGCTATCACCGACCACGGAAACGTTCAGGCTTATCAGATGGTCATGCTTGCCGCAGAGAAGATCGGTATGAAGGTGCTTTACGGAATAGAGGCTTATTTCGTAAACGACAAGACGAGTGCGGTTACAGGTGATTACAAGGGCTCGTTTGAGGACGAATTCATAGTATTTGATATAGA
Source organism: Clostridia bacterium (assembly GCA_017531925.1). Classification (GTDB taxonomy): domain Bacteria; phylum Bacillota; class Clostridia; order Oscillospirales; family CAG-272; genus RGIG4608. The sequence continues at coordinate 62,797 of JAFXKD010000048.1, forward strand.
AACCACGGGTCTTTCCGTTCTTACCTCACAAATAATAGAGATTGGCGCGGTAAAGATAAAGAGCGGTCAAGTCATAGAGAGATTTAACAAATTCGTTAATCCCGACACACCGATCCCCGAGATCATTACGGAACTTACGGGAATTGATGATTCTATGGTAGCGGACGCGGAAAAGATCAACGTCGTGCTCAAGGAATTTCTTGACTTTATCGGAAACCGTTTGCTTATTGCTCACAATGCGAATTTCGACGTTTCATTTATAAGAAAGGCAGCTCGTGAGTGCGGATATCCCTTCGGCAATCCGTATCTCGACACCGTAACGCTTTCAAGATTTTTAAACCCCGATTTGAAGAGCCACAAGCTCGACGTGGTAGCAAAGTATTACGATCTGGGCGATTTCAATCACCACAGAGCATGCGACGATGCGGAGATGCTTGCGAACATCTTTTTCTCAATGGTCGATAAGATGGACAGGCTTGATATCAAGAGCTTTGCCGATCTTCAGCGCGATATGAGTGAGAACGCAAATCCCCTGACCATAAAGCCCTATCATCAGGTAATACTTGTAAAGAATCCTACGGGACTTAAAAATCTTTACAAGCTCGTTTCTTATTCATATCTTAAGTATTACAGAAGAATGCCCCGTATTCCAAAGAGTGAGCTTGAAAAGCACCGTGAGGGCTTGATACTTGGCTCTGCGTGTGAAGCGGGTGAGCTTTTCAGGGCGATACTTGAGAAAAAGCCCGAGGATGATATAAGGGATATCGTCAATTTCTACGATTATCTTGAGATCCAGCCCATTTCAAACAACCGTTTCCTCATTGATGACGGAACTGTTGCAAGTGACGATGATCTTCGTGAGCTTAACAGACAGATAGTTGAGCTTGGCGAAAAATATAAGAAGCCCGTTGTGGCGACCTGCGACGTGCATTATCTTAATCCCGACGACGAGATAGGACGAAAGGTTCTTCTTACCGGTATGAGATTTAAGGACGCTGACAGGGATTGTCCTCTCTATTTCAGGACTACTGAGGAGATGCTCGAGGAGTTCTCGTATCTTGGAGAGGAGAAGGCCTACGAGGTCGTAGTTAAAAATCCCAATCTCATAGCTGATATGGTTGAGGATGGGATCCGTCCGTTCCCGAAGGGTACGTTTACGCCCAAAATCGAGGGTGCGGAAGAGGATCTTCAGCGTATGTGCTACGAGAACGCGGAGAGAAAATACGGCAATCCCTTGCCCGAATATGTTAAGAACCGTCTTGATAAGGAGCTTACGTCAATTATCAAGAACGGCTTTGCGGTGCTTTATATCATTGCGCAAAAGCTTGTAAAATACAGCGAGGACAACGGTTATCTCGTCGGCTCGCGAGGCTCGGTAGGATCTTCCTTTGTAGCATCGTGTGCGGGAATATCCGAGGTAAATCCGCTGAAGCCCCACTATTACTGTCCGAATTGTCAGCACAACGAGTTCTTTATGAACGGTGAGGTTGGCTCGGGATTTGATTTGCCCGACAAGAACTGTCCTAAGTGCGGCACGAAATACTGCGCGGACGGACACGATATACCGTTTGAGACCTTCCTTGGCTTCTACGGTGAAAAGTCGCCCGATATCGACCTTAACTTCTCGGGCGAGGTGCAGGGAAAGGTCCACAAATATACAGAGGACCTTTTCGGTGCGGAGAACGTGTTCCGCGCAGGAACTATCGGCGGCGTAGCGGAAAAGACCGCGTTTGGCTTCGTCCTCAAATACCTTGAGGAAAAGGGGATCAGTTTGCCCAGAGCCGAGATGAACCGTCTTGTTTCCAAGTGCGTGGGAGTTAAGCGAACCACAGGTCAGCACCCGGGTGGAATCGTTGTTGTCCCGAAGGAGATGGAGATCTACGATTTCTGTCCCGTTCAGCATCCCGCGGAGGATGCATCCTCTAATATAGTTACAACACATTTTACATTCGAGTATCTGCACGATACGCTTCTTAAGCTTGACGAGCTTGGACACGATATTCCAACTAAATACAAGTGGATAGAAAGATTTTCAAATACGAGCGTTATGGACGTTCCTATGAACGATAAGGCGGTTTACGAGCTTTTCCTTTCAACGAAATCCCTCGGAATATCTCCCGAGGATATCGGCGGAGCTACACTTGGTACTTATGGCTTGCCCGAATTCGGTACTCGCTTCGTTATGAAGATGGTTGAGGAGGCTAAGCCCTCGTCCTTTGCAGACCTTTTGCAGATATCCGGTCTTTCACACGGTACTGACGTGTGGACGGGTAACGCGCAGGATCTTATCAACAACGGTATTTGTGACATTTCACACGTTATAGGATGCCGTGACAATATTATGAACGACCTTATCGCTTACGGGGTTGACAGTGCGCTTTCGTTCCAGATAATGGAGAGCGTGCGAAAGGGAAAGGGACTTAAGCCCGACTGGGAAAAGGCGATGATCGAAGCGGGAGTTGACGACTGGTATATAGATTCCTGCAAGAAGATAAAATATATGTTCCCGAAGGCGCACGCGGCGGCTTACGTTATGTCAGCTATACGCGTTGCGTGGTATAAGGTACATATGCCAGTTGCATTCTATTGCGCTATGTTCACCGTATCGAGCGTAGGACTTGACGCAGAGATCGTTATGAGAGGTCAGCGCGGAGTTTCCGCAGAGATCGAGCGAATTGAGAAGCTCGGTAAGGAGGCTTCACAAAAGGAGCAGGCATCCGTCGCGGGACTTCAGCTTGTTCGTGAGGCTTATGCGCGTGGTATAAAATTCCTTCCGATCAATCTTAAAAAGAGCGATCAAAAGGCATTTTTGCCCGAGAATAACGCGATAAGATTGCCTTTCTCGTCACTTTCGGGACTTGGAGAAAACGCGGCTCTGAATATAATTGAAGCGCGTAACGAAGAGGACTTCTTCTCTGTAGAGGATCTGCAGATCCGTGCAAAGCTCTCAGGATCTGTTATAGAGATCCTTCGTAAAAACGGAGTTCTCGACGGACTTTCAGATACGGATCAGATCTCGTTCTTTTAGATTTATTAAAGGAGTAAAAAATGGCAGACATTTTTGAACTTTTTAAGAAAATATCAAGTGAGAATACTGCATCGCGCGAGCCGATCTCACACGTCGTAGTGGGTCTTGGAAACCCCGGCGCGCAGTATCTTCACACAAGGCATAATGCAGGCTTTCTCGCCATAGACTATATTTGTAAAAAATACGGTGCTACGGTGAACAAAAGCGCTCATAAAGGACTTGTCGGCGAGGCTGTGATAGCAGGAAAAAGAGTTATCTTGGTAAAGCCCCAGACCTTTATGAATCTTTCGGGTGAGTGCGTTCGCGCGGTGCTTGATTTTTACAAGATATCTCCGGATAATCTTATTGTCATATACGACGATATAAGCCTTCCCGTAGGACGACTTCGCGTTCGCCGTGACGGCAGCGCGGGCGGTCACAACGGAATAAAAAGTATATTGGAGCATCTCGGCACCAAGACCTTTCCGAGAATCAAGATAGGTGTTGGCGAAAAGCCCCATCCCGATTACGATCTTGCTTCGTGGGTGCTTTCCGAGTTTTCGGCAGAGGAGCTTAAGATCCTTGATACAACCTTACCGACCGTGTGTGAGGGACTTGAAAAAATACTCAGCGCCACCATTGATGACGCAATGCAGATTTGTAACAAGAAAAACTGATCATGAGCTTTATAACAGATGCAATTAGGCTTGACGGCGAATATTTACAGCTGCTTGACACAGTCAAGAAGGAGTTTCGCACGCACAAGCCGTATCCGATCGCGATAAGCGGTCTTTGCGACGGTGCAAGTGATGCGGCGTTCGTTTCACTTATCGAGGATACGAGGGAGCTAAGAAGCGGAATGCCTCTATTCATCGTTTGCCCCGAGGAAAAGGAATGTCTCAGACTTCAAAAAATGCTACTAAGCTTTGGAATCGAAGCAGGATTTTACCTTAATCGCGATCTTAACTTTTATAATATTACAGCCTCCCGTGAGTATGAGCACGAGAGGCTTAAGGTCTTGTTTGGATTAATAAATAGCGAGCTTGATGCGGTCATAACCACGCCCGATGCGGCTCTGTCCTATACTATGCCTCCGATAAGACTTAAAGAGAGCCTTATTAGAATCGACGGCAGCACCGTTTGTGAGCCGAGGGAGCTTTGCCGCCGTCTTGCGCTTTCGGGATATACTCGCGTTGATATGGTTGACGGCGCGGGACAGTTTGCGCAGCGCGGAGGTATAATTGACGTATATGCTCCCGGCGGATTTTATATAAATGCTGAGGGGGAGAGGCTCCGCGCCGATCTGCCCATAAGAATTGAATTCTTTGGCGATGAGATCGACAGGATGGGACTTTTCTCCATTGAAACGCAGAGAATGGTTGAGAGTGTTGAATGCGCGGAGCTTACTCCTGCGCGCGAGATACTTACGGACTCTCAGCATATTGCGAGCATACGCGATGCTATCACGGAGCATTTGAGCAGCTGCAAAAACCCCGATGCTTTCGTGGAGATGAGCGGTGAGATAACTGCTATTGACGGTCTTATGGGCGAAGGCGGCTCCTTGAAATTTATAGATAAATATATCACTCTCGTATATCCCGAGCGATCCTCTCTTTTGGATTATTTTTCAGAGCGCACCTGCGTGCTGATAAAGGGTACAAACGCGATAAGCGAGAGGCTGAGAGGGGCTGAATGGCACCAAAATCAAGTTATTGAGGAACTGCTTGAGGGCGGTACTATTGCCGCAAAATATACTGATTATTCAAAGTCTGCGGTTCAGTATGAGCTATTCTGTGACAGAAACGTTACACTTCATACCGACTCCATCACTCAGGGACTCTCGGGCAAGAACACAAGTGGTTTTTTCCACTTCAGAAGTAAGCAGCCTGTTTCCTATGATGAAAAGACCGATCTTCTTATTGAGGATGTTGAGCAATATATAGCGAGCGGATTTGCGGTAGGCATTCTTTGTGAAAACGAGGTGTTTGCAAAAAATATTGCGGGACTTCTGCTGGATAAGGGTGTTGAAGCGGGCTTGGAAGAGAATTCTATAGCTCCAAAATCTGTGAGCGTTTTCTGGAAAAATCAGTTCATAGGATACGAGCTTACAAGCGCAAGGATTGCCATTCTTTCAACGGATCGAGAGGGAAGAAACGGCGGCATCAACTCGGTATCGAGATCGATGCGCCGTAAAAAGAAGAAGAGCAATACTCAGGCTATTTTCTCATATAACGATCTTGAGGTCGGCGATTACGTGGTGCACGAGGCGTACGGTATCGGTCGATATGCAGGCATTGAAAATCTTGTGCAGAACGGGGTCGGACACGATTATATCACCATTCAGTACGCAGGCAGCGATAAGCTCTTTTTGCCCGTTGAAAAGCTTGATATGGTGTCAAAGTACGTTGGCGCTCACTCCGATGACGGACTGATCAAGCTTTCTCGCTTCGGCGGAGCGGAGTGGGGAAGGACCAAGGCAAAGGCGAAGGCGGCTGTTAAGGAAATGGCGAAGGAGCTTATCGAGCTTTACGCGCGAAGAACGAGGACTCCCGGCTTTGCATTTCCTCGTGACGATGATTTTCAGCGCGACTTTGAAGCTGCGTTTGAATACGATGAGACCGATGCACAGCTTGAAGCCATTAACGATATAAAGAGCGATATGATGCAATCGATGCCAATGGACAGACTGCTTTGCGGTGACGTTGGCTTTGGCAAGACCGAGGTGGCGTTCCGCGCGGCATACAAGGCGGTGCTTGGCGGTAGGCAGGTGGCAATTCTTGTGCCCACCACCATTCTTGCACTTCAGCACTATCAGACTGCGCTCAGCCGCTTCCGCGCTTTCGGAGTAAACGTTGATATGATATCGCGCTTTAAAACCGCAAAGCAGCAGGGAGTTACCAAAAGAAAGCTTAAGCGCGGAGAGATCGATATACTTATCGGAACTCACCGCATTATCTCAAACGATATAGAATTTAATAATCTCGGACTTCTTATTGTTGACGAGGAGCAGAGATTCGGAGTTGCTCAGAAGGAGAAATTAAAGAAGATCTCGGGCAATATAGACGTTCTTAGCCTTTCCGCAACGCCCATACCGAGAACGCTCAATATGGCTATGGGAGGACTTCGTGACATCTCCGTGCTTGACGAAGCGCCGATCGACAGAATTCCCATACAGACCTACGTTTTAGAGCAGGACGATCTTATAGTGAATGAGGCGATCAGACGTGAGCTTCGCCGCGGAGGTCAGGTGTTCTATATGCACAATTTTGTGGATAGCATCTACGCGGTAGCATCTCGCCTTGGAAAAGCCTTTCCCGATGCGCGCATTACCGTTGCCCACGGAAAGATGGACAAGGAGGAGCTTGAGGAGATCTGGGGCGAGATGCTTAAGGGCGAGATAGATATTCTTGTAAGCACGACAATTATAGAAACGGGAATCGATATTCCCAATGCTAATACGCTTATAGTTGACAATGCGCACAGGCTTGGACTTTCACAGCTCCATCAGATAAGAGGAAGAGTTGGACGTTCAAGCAGAAGGGCATACGCATATTTTACCTATCCCAAGGATATGGCTCTTACCGAGATAGCACAGAAGCGACTTGAGGCAGTAAGAGAGTATGCGGAATTCGGCGCGGGCTTCAAGATCGCTATGCGCGACCTTGAGCTTCGCGGCGCGGGAAATATGCTCGGCGCTGAGCAGCACGGACATCTTGACGCGGTGGGCTACGATCTCTATATCAAGCTCTTGAATGAAGCGGTGCTTGAGGAAAAGGGCGAGAAGATCGAGGAGAAGCAGGAGTGCCTTGTAAATCTCAATTATAATGCCTTTATTCCCGAAAAGTATGTCACCTTCTCGTCGCAGAGAATGGGGCTTTATAAGAGGATCGCGCTTATTGATAACGAATACGACCGACTTGATATTATGGACGAGATGATCGACCGCTACGGCGATATGCCGAAGCCTGCCGAAAATCTTCTTATGATAGCACTCATCCGCGCTAATGCGCTGAAATGCAAGATCACGGCTATAAGTCAGGAGGGAAGTGAATTCCGCATCGCACCGTCGCACATAGATATCGATATATGGAGCGAGGTAGAGGAGAGCTTTGACGGAAAGATGAAGATAATTCTTTCATCAAAGCCGTATATCAGCGTTCGTCCCAATAAAAACGCCGATGCGCTCAAATCCCTCAACCGCGCGCTTGAAAAATACGTGGAGATTGCATCAAGGTCTTGACAAATAAAAACAATTGTGTTAAACTGTATTTATAACCACATAAGAAGTCAGGGGTGCTTATTGCTGAGATGGCACTTAAAAAAGTGCTGAACCCTTAAACCTGATACGGATAATGCCGGCGTAGGTAGAACTTGGAGAAAACTCTCTAAAAATAACAACCACACGGACTTTTTCGTGTGGTTGAATTTATTTATTTATTTATTGGAGGTTTTCTATATTATGAAGGAAAACAAAAGAAGAACAGAAGCCATCACCGTAAGCGCGATAATGATCGCTTTTGCAATAGCAATTTCCGCAATTTGCGCTGCGGTACCATTTCTTAATCTGCCCTTTGGCGGCGGATTTACTATCGCGAGCATGCTGCCCATCATCATAGTTGCCTATATGTACGGTACAAAATGGGGACTTCTCACGGCATTCGTTTATTCATTTATGCAAATGCTTCTCGGATTTAATACCGTGAGCGCATTTTTCTTGCCCGGTGACAGTCAAATGGTGTGGTGGCGCGCGATTATCGTTTGCCTTATTGATTACGTTATAGCATATACCGTGCTTGGCTTTGGCGGTATCTTCCGCAAAAAATTCGGTGCGGGCAAGGCACTTTGCTTAGGTTCCGTATTTGCCATCGCGCTTCGTTATGTTGCGCATATCGTATCGGGCGCTATCTTCTTTGGTACTTGGGCTGAATGGTTCTTTACACAGGACGGATTTCCTGCGTGGGGTCAGGTGATACTCGATACCTTCTCGGGCGACACGCTTGCGATAGTTTATTCCGTTATTTATAACGGTACATATATGATACCCGAAATTATCATTACAGCAATTTTTGCTTGCTTTGTAGTGAGAATACCGCAGATCAAAATGAGGGATGAAATTTGATCTTTTACTTGACTTTTTCTGAAATTTATATTATAATACAATCCGTAACCGCGCCGAACGGTCGCGCGATATGTTGCCGAAAGGTGTTATCGCGAGGAAAGTCCGGGCTTCACAGGGCAGAGTAGCTGATAACGTCAGCCGCAGGCGACTGCCGGGAAAGTGC
>JAFXKD010000049.1 GCA_017531925.1 Clostridia bacterium
ACGATCAAAGAAATCCTGCTCTGCAAATACGGCGAGATCGTCCTCAAGGGCGCAAACCGCCGCTTCTTCGAGGACAAGCTGGCAAAGGAGCTCCGCTACAGAGCACAAAAATTCGGAAAATTCAAGGTGACTCAGTCCCAGAGCACCGTTATGGTCGAGCCTCTTGACGATAACGCCGACATCGACGGAATGTTCGAGGCATCCCGCAAGGTATTCGGCATCACCGCCGTCAGCCGTTGCGCCGTCGCCGAAAAAAATATGGAGAGCATCTCCGAGATAACAAGACAGTACGTTCCTCAGTTCCTCGAGGGTCTGAGGACCTTCAAGGTGGAGGCGAAGCGCTCGGACAAGACCTTCCCTCTTAACTCCCCCCAGATCTCCGAGGAGATCGGCGCCGTCATCCTCACCACCGTTCCCCGTATGAGAGTCAACGTAAAGAACCCCGACGTGGTGGTCAAGGTGGAGGTCCGCGAGGAGTACGCCTACATCCACGCAGGTCAGTTCCGTGGCGCGGGCGGTATGCCCGTAGGCTCAAACGGCAAGGGACTTCTGCTCCTTTCGGGAGGCATCGACTCCCCCGTTGCCGGCTATATGATGGCAAAGCGCGGCGTTAAGATAGAAGCGGTGCATTTTGAATCCTTCCCCTATACGTCCGAAAGAGCTCTTCAGAAGGTGCTTGACCTTGCAAAGATCGTTTCCGACTACGCGGGCGACATCTACGTGCATATCATCTCGCTCACCCACATTCAGGAGGAGCTTGTAAAGCACTGCAACGAGGATTATTTCACGCTCCTGCTCCGCAGATATATGATGGCGCTTTCAAACAAGGTCGCAGATAGATACCAGTGTGGCGCGCTCATCACGGGTGAGAGCGTCGGTCAGGTGGCAAGCCAGACTATGCAGGCGATCGGCGTAACGGATGCAGTCGCATCCATTCCCGTTTTCCGCCCCTGCATAGGTATGGATAAGGAGGAGATCGTTCAGATCTCGCGCAAGATCGGTGCGTTTGAGACCTCGATCCTGCCATATGAGGACTGCTGCACCGTCTTCACTCCCAAGCACCCCAAAATCAAGCCCGAGCTTGAAAAGGTGCTTGCCGAGGAAAACAAGCTCCCCTTCGACGAGCTTGTTGAGGAAGCCTACGCCACAATGAAAACCGTCAGAATAAGTGTTGATGAATAAATTAAAAGCCCTCTCAAGCGAGAGGGCTTTATTCTCTATTAAAATCTGAATTTATACTTTTCAAGTATAAGCAACAGTCCCGTACCGAGAACGCAGGCGGAGATGAATTCTCCGATCCCGACCGTGAGCGCCACGAGGGGAAGTGCCATATCCTTTACGCCGAAGCCGTAAACTATGACGAGCGGAACGATTATCACGTTTGAGAGAAGCGTTGGCAAGGTGATGAGCCATTTCTTCTTTCTCAGGTAATAACCGCCGAGCGCGCCCAAGAACGTGGCGAGCGTGCCGAAAACAATATCGAGAATGTTCGCGCTCGCGATAAGATTTGAAATAAGGCATCCGATCGTAAGTCCCGGGATCGCCGCCGGTGTGAACGCCACGAGAACGCAAAGAGCCTCCGAAATTCTGAGCTGTATCACGCCCGAGGACAGACCAAATGCTGCGCTGATGAGTGTCAGCACTACGTAGAGCGCGGCAATCGTCGCGCTAAGGGTGATATATCTCACCCTGCTTTGAGTGTTCCTTTTCATTTTTTGTACCGCAGGGAATAAGATCCCCCGCTCCTTCCTTAGTTTTGTTTTAGGTGAGGATGGTTACGAACTCACCGAGGGATATTATATATCAAAACACTAAAAAAGTCAAGAACGTTTTTAAAGATCAGCCCCCTCCGCGCGCCCCTCCCGCGCTCACAATACTTTTTTGCAAAAAGCCCTTGCAAAGTATAAAAAACTATGCTAAAATGTTATTGCCAAACTAATCAAATATTGCAAAATAGGTATAATTGTCTTTTTTTATAGGGATAAGTATATCCTTTTCTTCATACCACGAATAAATATGAATTTGATAAAATGCAAATTCCTACTTTGTTCGTGTGTATGGTTATACCCATTTTGCAAAGATTAGTTTGGCGACTATCGGAGTTTGCGTTTTTGTGCGGCTGCTTCGGTAGCCGCACTTTTTATTTGTGCGCAAACTTTCCCATCCGGGGACTAAACGGAGAAAGGAAAAGATATGAAAAAACTCACGACAATCAAGCTTGTGGCGTTGCTTCTCGTTTTAGTAATGATACTTTCTACAGTATCTTGCTTTGACGATGATACACCCACAACGACAAAACCAAGCACAAGCACCACCACAACGACCGGTAAGCCGGACGGTCCCGACGATCCGCCCGCCCATGTTTGCGTTTTCGGGGAGTGGGAGGTTATCGAGGCCGCAACAACTACTACAGACGGTTTATGCGAAAGAAAATGCGACTGCGGAGCGGTGGAGCAGAGAGTTATTCCTGCATCTGCAAAAGAATATACAATTACGTATATTGATGCGCCACAGCATAGCAATCCCACGACATATACTGTCAACGATTGCATATATTTACAAAAAGCGGTTTGGAGCGGTCTTTCCTTTGCTTACTGGACAGATAAAGAGGGTAATATCATAGATGAAATTCCTTACGGTACGGAAGGAAACATTACTCTTTACGCAAACTGGAGACTCATAGAGAACGTTACCGTTTCTAGCGGAAGCAATCCATTGGAGTTTACTATATATTCCGAAGAAGAAAACAGGTACTACTTCGGTTTTAAACTTGGTACAATTAACAATGTTGTTCTTGATGAACTCTCCTCATACAAGTATAGTGGAGGAACCAGCCACACTTGGAGTATATCCGAAACTGTAAGCTTTACAGAAACAGATGCACAAAGTATAGCAAATACAGTCTCCAAGTCTGTAACAAGCAGTCAAAACTGGAGTAGTGCAACGGCTGATGCTACACATAATTCCACATCGACAAGTACTACTACCGGGGCAAGTATTAGCGCTAATATTAATGCGGGAAGTACTGGATTTATAAAGGCATCTATTAGCGGAGAAATCCATAATGACAAAACCGATGGTGAGGAATCTGGTTCTTCTATTACAACTACAAATAGTTCGGGAGGTTCCTCGGGATCAAGTTCCGGAACATCCAATACCGTTTCTTCTACGATTTCTTTTGTAACAGATACATCAACCCAGATTACACGTTCCGAAACGCTCAACCCTTCTTCAACCCCCGCAGGTATGTATAGATACGTACAAGCAGGAGATATAGAAGTTTATGTAATAGTAACATACGATATTGAAGAAAAGGATTATTTCATTAACATATTCAGCAATATCTACAGAGTATTTGATATGATGCTTTATGGACCTGCTTTTGAATACAACGGCAATATTCGTATAGTCGATTCAGAACCATTCAGTTTCGACATTGATATAGATTCACTCGCAGAGGATGTTATTGCGAATGCTTATTACGTTGAATTTGATGCAAACGGTGGAAACGGTTCTATGCCCACGCAAATGATGCTTCCCAATACAGAAATAAATTTGTGTGAAAATAAATTCATAAATACAGGGTATGCTTTCGCAGGTTGGAGAGTAAAGAATGGTGACAAAACAGTGGTATATACAGATGGTCAGAAAGTTGAAAATCTCGGTTCCCCTGGTGAGAGAGTTACCCTTGAAGCCATTTGGACAAGCACCGAGCCTGTTTGGGTAGAAAAGGAAAGCGGATCGTTCCTGTTTGCAGATTTCCCAAGTGGATTTGATACGAACAATTCAATATATAAGTCTATGGAGAAGGAAGCGTACACAGAATTCGAGACTGAAACAACAAAGAGAGTTGTTACCATCGAAAAGGTAGGTTATGTATATTGGCATTGGATGCACGATACCTCCGCAGGCGCTGGAGACAGAATAATTTACTATAAAAAGGGCACCTACTCGTTGAACGGTTACGGCTATTATGATTTTGGTGCTTTCCTTTCAAGCGAGGATTACAGAAGGACCACTTCAAACAGAAATCAACCCACCCCTGATTATTATTGGTACACCGATACAGGCAGAACCTCAAACGCAGACTCTCAGGGAAGCAAATACTGGTATAGATTTGAATACTATCGTTGCACATATACAGACTATGTAAAGGGTTCTGTCGAATAATTCATTTTACTTTATTTTAAATAATAAAAGCTCACCGCCGAGGAGAATTTCCTCGGCGGTATTTTATTTGAGCAATCGATGCAGGTTCTTTTCTGCGGTCGATCTCGCTTTTTGAAATTTTTCGTATATCGACTCGCAGTTATCTCCGAAATGCCTTTTTGCTCCGCCCATTTCATAAAGGAGGGCGGAAGAGTCCGACAAAACCACGGGGGATACAGCCCGATAAAGCCCATAATCCTCGCAAAGGGCCATCATTTTGGGGTCGTCGGACACGCATAGCGTCGGCACTCCAAGAGCGGAAGAAAAAAGCGCGCCGTGAAAGCGCTGGCAGATCGTGATCTCCGCCTCGGAGAGTGCTCTTTTAAGCTCCGAGGCGCTTTTTGGAGCGCAGATCCTTCGCCCTCCGAGCGCTTTTGAGAGCCTGCGCGCAAGCTCCGCGTCCTCATTTTCATTCATAACCGCAAAAAAAGCCGCAAGTCCAAGCTCGCGCTCCGCCTCACGAAGCGCTTTTACGACCGATCTCTCGTCGATCCTTGCCCTTTTCAGCCCCGAAGCGCACGGAATATATAAAAACCGCCCCGTTTTTCTCAACTGTCGGTTGATTTTTGGCTCGATGAGGAGCAGGGCAGGGTCGGGAACGAGCAGTATCTCCCTCACAGGCAGCAGCTCTTGAAGATATTTTTGCGAGCATCCGTCTCTTACGCTGATGATATCGAACGAATCGACGGCGTCTTTTATCATTTTTTTGAGAAAATCCTGCGAAAAAAAGCTATCATTGATGGGCCCCATACCGTTTGCGAGCATCACACGGCGGTGACAAAGCGGGCGCGAGGCAAAGATCAGAGCAAGGTAGTAAAAAAGGGACGCGTTTGATGTCGCGTTCTGAAGGAGCGAGCCGCCGCCGAACACGAAAACGTCCGCTCCGAGCATATCCGAAAGCAGACGGAGCATATTCTTTCCCCGTAAGGTCCGTATTTTTGGAGTCACGCGAGCTATCGCATCAAGGATCATCTCATCTCCGAGATTTCAGCGCCCGTAATAGCCGCAAAAAGTAATTTTTTTGCCCCCGCCCCGAGACATATCCGCGCCACCTCCGTCCATTTATCCTTCGTTTTTAGTTTGCGCGCCTTTGGTTGGGAATATTCAAAAAAACAAACGCAGAGCGCTCCGCCTGAGCGGAGCGCCCGTTTTGATATTGCGTTATCTTGCGTTTGTGCTAACGACCTCGTCAGTCTCACGGAAGAGGAGCGAGATGCACCAGATACCCGCGAGGGCAACGACAGTATAGATGATGCGGGCGAGGAGCATATCCGCGCCACCGCAGAGCCACGCGACTATATCAAATTGAAAAAGCCCGATTGAGCCCCAGTTGAGCGCGCCGACGATGGTAAGAATGAGCGCGATTTTATCAATAATCATAAATTTTGACCTCCATATATATGAAAAATCCGTTTTTGAATGGCAGATATCTCTGCTTGCACCTTATTTTTTGCACTTTTCAAAAAAATATACGTTTTGATGTGATAATTTTTAAAATTTATTGCAATATTGCGAAAAATTTGATATAATATTATGTTGTGGATGCGCGTAATGGCGCGCGTTCGGAAATCTGATGATACTTTCGGGAGGCTTTTATGAAGGTAATTAAGGTCAAAAATTACGATGAAATGAGCGAAGAGGCTCTTAAAATAATGCTTGGAGTGGTTAAGGAGAACCCCAATGCCGTTCTCGGTCTTGCCACCGGCTCAACGCCCCTTGGACTTTATGCAAAAATGGCGCAGGATCACAGAGAAAACGGCACGTCGTATGCGAATTGCCGCGCGGTGAATCTTGACGAGTACGTTGGTCTTGACGCGTCGAGCGATCAGAGCTACGTTTATTTTATGAGGGAAAATCTTTTCAAAAATATTGATATAAAGCTTGAAAATACACATATTGAAAACGGCACGGCTGCCGACAAAGAGGCGGAGTGCGCTCGTTACAATGCACTTCTCTCGGAGCTTCGCCAGGATATTCAGCTCCTCGGCATCGGCTCAAACGGACACATCGCGTTCAACGAGCCCGGCACGGCTTTTGATTCCGTTACTCACATCGTTGACCTTGCGGAAAGCACGATCAAGGACAATTCCCGTCTTTTCAATTCGATCGACGAGGTTCCGCGTCAGGCGTTTACGATGGGACTTTCAAATATTATGAACGCTAAAAAGGTTCTTATTCTCGCAAACGGCGAGGGCAAGGCAAATGCTGTTCGCGAGCTTGTAAAGGGTGAGGCGAGGGAAGAGGTTCCCGCGACCGTTCTTCAGAGCCATCCCGATTGCATTCTCATCTGCGACGAGGCTGCGGGTAAGTTTATCTGATAGAACACTGTGTCCGCATTCGCTTTGCGCTTTTGTTTTCCGTCGCTTTTTCAAAAGCGACCGCTCCACGCGTAGTGGCGCGGGTGCGGGGCGCGCAGCCCTGCATTCAGCGTTTCTTTTGTTAGCTTTTCTTTGCGCTTATACCGTCAAAGAAAAGCGGCTAAGGGGTTTTGGTATTAAAAGTTAGTTTGCCTATGAACCGCTCAAGCCGCTTGGGCTCCCGCTTTTGAAAAAGCGGGGCAAAACAATCGCTTGGTTTGTACAGAGTCGGCACAAATTTTCGATAAAACGCGGGCGTTTTATCGGTTTTGAAGCATCAATTTCGCCCTTACGTGCAAGCACGACGGTCGGTATTGCTCCTTCAAAACTACGAAAAATCAAATCGGGATTTGATTTTTCTAAAATTTGTTTTGTGAGTGTGTAGCCGTACAAAATGGTGGGAAATCCGCAAATCTTTTACTGATTTTATAAAAAAGAGCATTATAAATTATTATAAAAAAGGATCAAAAAATGGCACAGTCAAAAATTTTGCGCGCTATGACCAGTGACGGTAGCGCGAGAATACACGTTATTAATTCAACCGATATCGTAAATACTGCAATAAAATATCACGGCACCACCCCCACCGCGAGCGCAACGCTCGGCAGATTGCTTACTGCAACGTCCATTATGGGCTGTATGCTCGGAAATGTGGACGACAGCATCACGGTCTGCTTTGGCGGTGACGGCCCTGCGGGCAGAGTTTTAGCCGTTGGCGACTATTACGGAAACGTTCGCGGATATATTCAGAATCCCGACGTTGATCTTCCCTTAAAGCCCAACGGAAAGCTTGACGTTGGCGGAGCGGTCGGCGCAGGGCTTCTAAACGTGATCCGCGATACGGGTGCGGAGCTTCCTTTCTCGGGATCGACGAAGATCGTCAGCGGTGAGATCGCAGAGGATATCGCGCAGTATTACGCGGAGAGCGAGCAGATACCCACGGTCTGCGCTCTCGGAGTGCTTGTTGACACCGATTACACCTGCAAGGCGGCGGGCGGAGTTCTCATTCAGCTCCTTCCTTTCGCGGATGAGGCGACTATTTCTGCGATCGAGAGAAATCTGACAAGGCTTTCGAACGTTTCCTCTCTTTTTGAGGCGGGAATGAGCAACGAACAGATCGCGGCTTACGCGCTTGAGGGGATAGAATACGATCTTTTCGATGAGCTTGACTGCGATTATCTTTGCAATTGCTCGCGCGACAGAATGGAGCGTGCGCTCATATCCCTTGGTAAGCCCGAGCTTATGAAGATGCTTTGGGAGCAGGTTGCAGAGGGAAAAGAGGAGCAGCTTGAGGTGAATTGCCGCTTCTGTGACAAAAAGCACGTGTTTACGTGCGAGGATATTGAAAAAATGTTTGAGGAATAAATTTTTTCACATTTTTTATAAAAAAACTATTGACAATTAAAAATCACTGTGTTATAATAACTTCTGCCGTGGAAAACGGCAGGTATGGAAGCATAGCTCAGTTGGGAGAGCATCTGCCTTACAAGCAGAGGGTCATAGGTTCGAGCCCTATTGTTTCCACCATTTTTTATAACTGCAGGCAAATATTAACACTGCGGTGTAGGAATATGAGCGGGGGATACCC
>JAFXKD010000009.1 GCA_017531925.1 Clostridia bacterium
GACGCGATGTTTATTGAGTGAGCACCATGTTCGCACTTGCTTAACACGGATTAAAAGTTTTGCGGAGCTTTTTCAAAAAGCGACCGAGGGTACGGGGCGAGTAGCCCTGTATTCAGCGTTTCTTTTGTTAGCTTTTCTTTGCGCTTATACCGTCAAAGAAAAGCGGCTGACGAGTTTTGATATTAATATGGTCGGAGGTGTTTTTTTATGTCAGACATCAAAAACAGCAAGGCTTGGCTTAGTTGCGAGAAGATCTCAAAGGGCTGGTCGAGTGACGAAAAGTACAAAATAGTAACAAATGACGGACAAGCCCTCCTTCTCAGGATCTCCGACATCTCCGCATACGAGAGCAAGAAAAAAGAGTTTGAAATAGTCAAAAAATATTCAAAGCTCGGCTTTCCGATGTCGCAGCCTGTGGAATTTGGCATTTGCAACGAGGGAAGGAGCTGCTATATGCTCTTGACCTTCGTTGAAGGAATTGATCTTGAAGAGGCTTTGCCCACTCTTTCCGAAAAGGATCAATACCTTCTCGGCAGAGAGGCAGGGAGGATACTCAAAGCGATACATTCCATTCCTCTTTGCGAGGGCGATATCCCCGAAAAGACCAAAAGGGAAAGAAAGCTGTCCCAGCTTCAAAAATACGTGGATAGTTCATATCTTCGTGTTGAAAATGACGAAATCGCCATTGATTACGTCAAGAATAATATCAATTTGATATGGAAGGAAGCCCCCGTTTATCAGCACGGCGATTTTCACCCGGGAAACCTCATCTATATGAATGACGGCAGGATCGGAGTGATCGACTTTAATCGCTGGGAGGTGGGCGATCCTTATGAGGAATTTTATAAGCTTGAAGGCTTTGGAATTGAAGTCAGCATACCATATTCCATCGGTCAGATAGACGCTTATTTTGATGATGATATCCCCGCGGATTTTTGGGGCGCTTTGGCGGTGTATTGCGCACAGGCGGCACTTTTTTCAATAAAATGGGCAGAAAAATTCGGTCAGAAGGACGTTGACGGAATGGTCGAGCGATGCCACAGAGCATTTGAAAATTATGATAATTTCCGCGCAGTAATTCCAAAATGGTATGACGCGGAAATGAAGAAAAAATATATTTGAGGTCTATCTATGTGCTTTATCTGCAAAAGAATAGAAATGATAAAAAACGGTGAAAATCCCTATTTTGTTAAGGAGCTTGAAACGGGATACGTTGTGATCGGCGATCATCAGCATTTTAAGGGATACACACTCTTTTTATGTAAGGAACACAAAACGGAACTGTTTGATCTTGACAGAGATTTTAAGATCAGATATCTTGAGGAGATGTCGCTCGTAGCAGAGGCGGCTTCAAAAGCGTTTGGGGCTGAAAAAATGAATTATGAGCTTCTCGGTAACGGAGATACACATTTGCATTGGCATCTCTTTCCCCGCCGCGAGGGCGATATTGAAAATTACGGAAACGGCGGACGCGGCCCCGTTTGGTGGTATCCTATGGAAAAAATGTATTCTGCGGATAATTACCCTACAAAAGCAGAGCTTGAGGAAATGAAAAATAAGCTTCTGTACGAGCTTGAAAATCGGTAAACTAAAGGGATAACACTTTCAAAACGGCTATAACTGCATCAGCAAATTATAGATTTTCGAGCCGCCTGTTAAAATGGCGAGAAAATCGTTATGTTTCGCTTGCGAAACAATTTGCGCGGAATTTATAAGTAAAAAGCGATAAAAAAGCTTTTTGGTTCTTTTTCCCGAAAAAGAACAGTTTTTCTAACAAACCTTTAAGGAGAAACTATGAAATCCAACAAAGTCTTGATCATATACACCGGCGGCACGATCGGAATGAAGGCAACAGAGCAGGGCTACCGTCCCGCGCCCGACTTTCTTGAAATCGAGCTTAAATCGATCCCGGATCTAATGAGAGAGGATTTTCCCTCGTGGGAGCTATACGAAATGCATCCGCTTCTCGACTCGTCGAATATGACACTTAAGGAGTGGAACGAAATAGCCCGCGTGATTTACGGTAATTACGAAAAATATAACGGATTTGTGGTGCTTCACGGAACGGATACTATGGCTTATACCGCATCCGCGCTCTCGTTTATTCTGCGCGGACTGAATAAGCCCGTTATCCTCACCGGCTCCCAGATCCCCCTTTCCGAGATAAGAAGCGACGGACGTGATAACCTTATCACAAGTATTCTTATCGCAAGCGAGGGAGTGGCAAACGAGGTCTCACTCTATTTCAGCGGCAGATTGCTCCGAGGTAATCGCGCTATGAAAATGAGTGCCGACGGACTCGTTGCGTTCAAATCGCCCAATTATCCGCTTCTTGCCGAGGTGGGAATTGAAATAAAATATAATAAAAGCGCAATTTTGAAGCACAAAGAGGGTACAGAGCTTGAATATCTTCCGTTTTCAGAGGTGCCCATTGGCGTTCTCAAGGTCTTTCCGGGAATACAGTTCGGACTCTTTGAGGAGATTATGACGGAAAAGCTCTCTGGCATCGTGCTTGAGACCTTTGGCGCGGGAAATATTCCCGGCGGCGGTAACGAGCTACTGCCCATAATCAAAAAGGCATTTGCCGCAGGCAGTGTTATAACGGTCTGCTCGCAGTGTCCTGCGGGAACGGTCACACTCGGCGCTTATGAAACAAGCTCGTCGCTCAAGGGCGCGGGTGCGGTCAGCGGCAAGGATATGACTACCGAGGCGGCTGTTGCAAAGCTCTATCACCTTTTCAGCCTTGGACTTTCCAAGGAGGAGATCAAAAAACTGATGGAGAAAAACATCGCAGGAGAGTTGACTTAAAATGCGCATAGATAAATTTTTAAGCAATATGGGAGTCGCCACGCGTACCGAAAGCTCTAGGGCAGCGCGTCAGGGCGGCATCTTGGTGAACGGTGTTGCCGTTAAGAAGGCGGACGTGCATATCGATCCCGAAAAGGACATAATTACCTATTGCGGACGAAAAATCGAATATAGAAAATATACCTATATCCTTATGAATAAGCCCGACGGTGTGGTAAGTGCCACAGAGGACGGAAGGGACAGGACGGTCATCGATCTTCTCCCCGAGGAACTTCAAAAACTGAACCTTTTTCCGTGCGGCAGACTTGATAAGCACACTCTTGGACTCGTGATGCTCACCGACGACGGAGATCTTGCCCACCGCTTGCTCTCCCCAAAGCATCACGTGAAGAAAAAGTATCGATTTGAAAGTAAATTTCCTTTGAGTGACGATGAGATCGAATACCTTGAAAAGGGCGCGACTCTTGAGGACGGCTACGTTACAAAGCCATCAAGGATCGAGCTTTTCGAGGATAAAAGATCGGGATATATCACGCTCACAGAGGGCAAATACCATCAGATCAAGCGAATGCTTGAATCGGTCAACAATAAAATAACCTATCTTGAAAGAATAACCTTCGGACCCCTCGCGCTCGATGAAAAGCTTGCGCGCGGCGAATGGAGATTTTTGACACAGAATGAAATAGACGAATTGGAGAAGCACAAATGAACATTTTTGAAACACTTGCAAAGGAACTGAATATCACACTCACTCAGGTAGAAAAGACCGTCGCGCTCATCGACGAGGGAAATACCATCCCCTTTATCGCGCGTTACAGAAAAGAGGTAACGGGCTCTCTTGACGACGAGATCCTCCGTAAATTCGAGGAGAGATTAAACTATCTTCGCAATATCGAAAAGAGAAGAGAAGAGGTAACGGAGCTTATTCGCGCACAGGATAAGCTGACACCCGAGATTGAAGAAGCAATAAAGAATGCGGTGACCATCACCGAGATAGACGATATATACCGCCCCTTCCGTCCCCACAGAAAAACGAGAGCGTCCGTCGCTAAGGAAAAGGGACTCGAGCCCCTCGCGCTCCTCATTCTTGAGCAAAGAGCGGCGTACGAGCCAAGCCTTAACGAGATCGCCGACGGCTTTGTCGATGCGGAAAAGGGAGTTGAAAATCGCGAGCAGGCATTTGCGGGCGCGTGCGATATTATTGCAGAGAGCATCTCCGATAATGCCGAATACAGAAAGGAGATCCGTAGGCTTACACATCAGTTCGGACTTATCACAAGTAAAGCAAATACGGAGGAGGACTCCGTTTACGCGCAGTATTACGATTACAGCGAGGGAGTTAAAAAGATACCCTCCCACCGCGTGCTTGCCATACACCGCGGCGAGAAGGAGGAATTTTTAAAGGTAGCCATCACCGTGGATAAGGATCTTATCCTCAATTATCTTTATAGTGAAGTTATCCTTGCAGGTAAGAGCGAGGCAACACAGTACGTTGAAAACGCGATAGTTGACGGCTATGACAGACTTGTCGCTCCAAGCGTTGAGAGGGAGATATATAACGATCTCTTTGATAACGCTTGCGAGGGTGCGATCGCGCTCTTCTCCGATAATTTGAAGCATCTTCTGATGCAGTCCCCCATAAAGGGCAAAACAGTGCTTGGCTTTGACCCCGGTTACGTAAACGGCTGCAAGCTTGCGGTGGTTGACCCCGTCGGTAAGGTCATAGACACGGGCGTTATCTATCCCACAAAGCCCCGTCAGAGAATTGATGAAGCAAAGCGCATCGTAAAAAGTATGATCCGCGCCCATAAGATTGACGTTATCGCCATCGGTAACGGCACCGCATCCAAGGAAAGTGAGATTTTCATCGCGGATCTTCTTAAAGAGGTGGATCACGATACAAAATACATTGTTATCAGCGAGGCGGGAGCATCCATCTATTCCGCATCCAAGCTCGCCGCTGATGAATTCCCGGATTTTGACGTTATGCAGAGAAGCGCGGTATCCATCGCAAGAAGATTGCAGGACCCCCTTGCAGAGCTTGTTAAGATAGATCCCAAATCCATAGGCGTCGGTCAGTATCAGCACGATATGAAGCCCGCCCGCCTTGACGAAGCACTCACGGGTGTTGTTGAGGACTGCGTAAACAGTGTCGGCGTTGACGTAAATACCGCATCTCATTCGCTTCTTTCATATATTGCAGGCATCAATACCACAAGCGCAAAGAATATCGTAAAATACCGCGAGGAGAACGGCGCGTTCAAAACGAGAGCCGAGATACTCAAGGTTCCGCGTATTGGCGCAAAGGCTTACGAGCAGTGCGCGGGCTTCCTTCGCGTGCCCGATTCCAAATTTATTCTCGATAATACGGGAGTTCACCCCGAATCCTACGAGGCGGCGCTCAAGCTTCTTCGCAAATTCGAATATACCGAGGAAGACGTAAAGGCAAATAATCTCGCAATGCTTCGCGTAAAAGCGCAGAAATACGGCACAAAGAAGCTCGCAGACGAATTCGAAATAGGCGAGCCCACACTCATCGATATCATCACAGAGCTTGAAAAGCCCGGACGCGACATCCGTGACAGCTTTCCCGCTCCCGTCCTCCGCGACGATATTCTCGGTATGGAGGATCTGAAGCCCGAGATGATACTCACGGGAACTGTAAGAAACGTGATCGACTTCGGAGTTTTCGTTGATATCGGTGTCCATCAGGACGGCTTGGTTCATATCTCCGAGCTTTCCGATAAATACGTAAAGCATCCCTCACAGGTGGTATCCCTTGGCGACGTGGTAAAGGTCAAGGTGCTTTCCGTAGATCTCAAGAAAAAGAGGATATCCCTTTCAATGAAGGGACTCAAATGAAGGGACTCAACTGATGGCAAGCATCGACGAAGCACTCGTAAAGCTGAGCCGCTCCAAATTCAGAAGCTCGTTTAAGCTTTCAAAAAAGGATAGGGAATATATAAATGGGAAGGGAATGGACACCGTCCGTTCCCACGCCCGTGATTTCGTAAGGCAAAGGCTCGCTCCGGCTTTTCCCGAAAATGACGGCAAGCAAACGCCGATGAGCGGTCACCCGGTATTTGTGGCAATGCACGCCTGCGCCTGCTGCTGCAGAGGATGCCTCAATAAATGGTATAACGTGCCCCTCGGCACACCTCTTACCGAAGCTCAGCAGGAAAAGATAACTAATCTGCTAATGGCGTGGATACAAGCAAACTGACTTGTCTCCCAATGCCAAATTTATGCAATATGTACAAAATATACATTGTTTAATTTGTAATATTTTTGCAAAAACTAATTGTTGACAAAAACTATAATTTGTGTTATCATATATTGGTAGCACAAATATGCCCCATTAGCTCAGAAGGTAGAGCACATGACTTTTAATCATGGTGTCCGGAGTTCGACTCTCCGATGGAGCACCAAGCCCGTTGCATTTGCAGCGGGCTTTTATTTTTTTAAAATCGATCAAAATTTTTCTCAAATACCCCTTGACAACCGACCGCAAAAGGACTATAATACAAGACCGTGCTAAAGTACGCATAATGAAATGATATTATTATAAATAAGAGGTATAAATATATGACACAGACATCGGGTATCCTGCTCAGCCTATCCGTAGCGATGCTTGTAGGACTTCTTTTATCAAGACTTGCAAAAAAAGTAAGCCTTCCGGCAGTCACGGCTTATCTGATCGCCGGAATACTTATAGGTCCGTTTTGCCTTGGTGCTATCGGCATCGACGGAATAGGCGTGACCGTTCATCAGCTTGAGGGCTTTTCAATAATTTCGGACGTGGCGCTCGGATTTATCGCATTTGCTATGGGTAACGAATTCCGACTTGCTCAGCTCAAGAAAATAGGCAAGCAGGCAACGGTCATAGGCATAGTTCAGGCAATATTTACCACAATTGTGGTTGATGCGATACTCATAATCCTTCACTTGATCATCCCGCATAAGCTTTCGCTTCCCGCGGCGATCATTCTCGGCTCGGTGGCGACCGCGACCGCTCCTGCTGCAACGCTGATGGTAATAAAGCAGTATAAGGCAAAGGGACCGCTAACTGAGACCCTGCTTCCCGTCGTTGCTCTTGACGACGCAGTGGGACTTATTGTATTTGCGATCTCGTTCGGAATAGCAAAATCACTCAATACGGGCTCCGTGGATATCAAATCCGTGGTTTTGGAGCCACTTCTTGAGGTCGTGCTTTCACTTGCGCTCGGCGCAATTATGGGACTTCTTTTCACAATCTGCGAGCAGTTCTTCCACTCTCGTTCAAAGAGAATGGCAGTATCGGTTACCTTTGTGCTTATGACAGTAGGTTTCTCTCTTATGAGCTTTGAGATCGGCGGAGTGCATATAGGATTTTCCTCACTCCTTGCTTGTATGATGCTCGGAACTATCTTCTGTAACGCCTGCGACGTATCCGAGGAGCTTATGGACAGAGCGGACAGATGGACCGCACCTATACTCATCCTCTTCTTCGTTATCAGCGGAGCGGAGCTTGATCTCTCCGTGTTTGCGGACGTAGCGGTCATCGCTATCGGCGTTGTTTATATAATCTCGCGCTCGATCGGAAAGTATTTCGGAGCGGGTATCAGCGCAAGAGTAACCAAATGCTCTCCCGAGATAATCAAGTATCTCGGAATAACGCTTCTGCCCCAGGCGGGAGTTGCGCTCGGTATGGCAATCAAGGCTATGGAGCTTGGATCCGACGGAGCAATAGTTCGTAATATAACGCTTTTTGCGGTTCTCGTTTATGAGATCGTAGGACCTTATCTTACAAAACGTGCGCTCACCGCTGCGGGCGAGATAAAGACAGAGGGCAGGGTAAGTGCCCGCGACGAGCATATAGCTAAAAAGAAGGCGGAGTCCGCCGCAGAATAAAACCAAATCAAAAGGAAGTGCCGAAAGGCACTTCTTTTTAAATATGAATTTTATTCAACAAATTATTAACAAAAACTTCTTGTATTATTGACTTTTTTGTGATATACTTTATCTGGAATAATTTGTACTCTTATAAAAAGGAGATTGTAATATGAGAAAAACGAAGATCGTTTGTACAATTGGACCCGCATCCGATAGTGAGGAGAAGCTTCGCGCCCTGATGAAGGCGGGAATGAACGTTGCGCGCCTTAACTTTTCACACGGCACTCACGAGGAGCATAAGGTCAGAATAGACAGAATTAAGAAGGTAAGGGAGGAGCTTGGACTCCCCGTAGCCATCCTTCTTGACACCAAGGGACCCGAATATAGAATCAGAACCTTTGAGAATGATAAAATAACTCTCAAGGACGGCGATACCTTTACCTTTACGACCGACGAGATCGTAGGAAATCAGGAGAGAGTAGCGGTAAGCTATAAGAATCTTCATAAGGATCTTGAGGTCGGCAGCAAGATATACGTAAATAACGGACTCGTACACTTCGTTGTTGAAAGGATCGAGGGACACGATATAATCTGTAAGGTTACCGCGGGCGGCGAGCTTTCAAACAGAAAGAGCATGAGCTTCCCCGGAAAGGTGCTTAAGCAGGTATATCTTTCCGAGGCTGATAAGGCTGACCTTCTTTTCGGCATCGAGCAGGACGTTGACTTCGTGGCTTGCTCATTCGTATCCTGCAAGCAGGATCTTGATGACGTAAGAGCCTTCCTTGACGCGCACACGACCGATGATAATATCTCCCTTATCGCAAAGATCGAGAATCAGCACGGCGTTGACAATATCGACGAGATCTGTCAGGCTTGCGACGGTATTATGATAGGACGCGGCGATATGGGCGTTGAGATACCCTTTGAGGAGCTTCCCAAGATCCAGAAGCAGCTTATAACTCAGTGCCGCCTTCTCGGTAAGCGCGTTATCACCGCAACCGAGATGCTTGAATCCATGATATACAATCCCCGTCCCACAAGAGCGGAGATAAGTGACGTTGCAAACGCGGTTTACGACGGAACGAGCGCAATTATGCTCTCCGGTGAGACGGCTGCGGGTAAATATCCCGTTCTTGCGGTTGAAACTATGGCTAAGATCGCCGAAACAACAGAGAAGAATATAAACTACAGAAAGAGATTCTTCAATACCGAATTTAAGATCCAGAACAGCGTTGACGCAGTATCCCACGCGACCTGCTCAATGGCGATAAACCTTGATGCAAGAGCAATAGTTGTTTGCTCTCTTTCGGGAAGAACGGCGCGAATGGTAAGCCGTTTCCGTCCTCCCGTAGATATTATCGGTATTTGCGTTGACCCTAAATCCGTTCGTAAGCTTTCGCTCTCCTGGGGCGTAACACCCGTGCTTGGAGAGGCAGTACCGACAACGGACGTTCTGTTCTATTCCGCATATAAGACCGCGAAGAAGGTATTTGATCTTAAAAAAGGCGATCAGATAGTTATCACAGGCGGCCAGATCAACGGACGCAGCGGCAATACGAATCTTCTTAAGGTAGATACTATCGAATAATATGAATTTTGAAGAAAAGACTAAAAAAGAGAACCTCATCTTTGACGGCGCGGTGCTTCACGTTTACTGCGACGATATAATCCAGCCCGACGGTAAGGAGGCAAAAAGGGAATACGCAAAGCACCTCGGTGCCGTCTGTGTTGTACCTCTCACCGATAAAGACGAGGTCATTTGCGTAAAGCAGTACAGATACGCGCATCACCGACTCTTCCTTGAGATTCCCGCAGGCAAGCTTGACTATGCGGGCGAGGACAGAAGGGAAGCAGCTCTCCGCGAGCTTCGCGAGGAAACGGGCGCGCTTTGCGAAACGCTCACCCATATAGGAGATATCGTTCCTTCCCCCGCAATACTCACTGAAAGAATTTCAATGTACCTTGCCGAGGGGCTCAGCTTCACCGATACCGAATATGACGAGGGCGAATTTATCGAGATTGTCAGAATCCCCTTGCCCGAGCTTGTTGAAATGATAATGCGCGGCGAGATCGAGGATGCAAAAACTCAAACCGCCATCCTCAAGGTCTGGAATATGAAAAACAAATAAAGAATAAAGGGCAAAAGCAATTTTGCCCTTTCTTAAAAGAGGAAATTATGAAAAAACTACTTGTGATCGACGGCAACTCAATACTGAACCGCGCGTTTTACGGCGTAAAGCTCCTTTCAAACAGGAACGGACTCCACACAAACGCAATTTTCGGTATGATAAATATAATAATGAGGCAGATCGAGGCGGTAAAGCCCGACTATGCCGCGGTGGCATTCGACCTTAAAGCCCCCACCTTCCGTCATAAGATGTACGACGCGTACAAGGCGGGCAGACACGCGATGCCCGACGAGCTTCGCGAGCAGTTCCCCTATGCAAAAAGGGTGCTTTGCGAAATGGGCTTGTCCGTTCTTGAGATGGAGGGCTACGAGGCAGACGATATCCTCGGCACGCTCGCAACACGAGCGGAGGAAAGAGGGGTCGAAGCCTATATTTTAACGGGCGACCGCGACTCCTTGCAGCTTATTACGGATAGCACGACCGTTTTGCTCGCCACCAATCACGATACTCTGAAAATGGACAGAGCCGCCTTCATCGAAAAATACGGCGTCGATCCTTCGCAGTTCGTTGACGTCAAGGCACTAATGGGCGACTCCTCGGATAATATCCCCGGCGTTGCGGGTGTCGGCGAAAAGACCGCCCTCAAGCTCATATCCGATTTCGGCAGCCTTGATAATATTTACGCAAATATCCCAAGCGATAAGATCGGTAAATCCGTGAACGCAAAGCTCGAGGCTTCTAAAGAAAACGCATACCTTTCAAGAACTCTCGCGCAGATCTGCACGAGCGTTCCCCTTGAAAAAGATTTTGAGAACCTCGCATATACGGGCTTTGGAGAAGGCGCATACGATCTTTTTGCCGAGCTTGAATTTGCGGGCTTTATCAAAAAATACGGTCTTTCAAAAAGCAACGAAAAAACAACCGATAATTCCGCAAAAAACGAGGAACAAATTGGATTATTCAACGAAATAAAAGAAGAAAGATCAGAAAAAAGCGAAAGAGAACGCATCACCGTAACCCTTGGCGACCTGCTCGCACTTTCTAAAGACGAGCCTCTCGCGCTTTCGTTTGAAAATGATAAGCTCTATGCCGCAAGCGAGAGCGCGCTTTACGAATATGCGGATACCCCCGATACCGCGCGCGAGCTTTTGTGCGACGTGGAGAGAAGCTTCATACTCCACGATTGCAAGAGCGCGTACCACCGCCTCGCGCACACGGGATTTAAAAATTGCAGCTTTGATATAATGCTCGCCGCCTACGTGCTTAACGCCGGCGACGGCTCCTTCGACCTGCCAAGACTTGCAATGTCAAATCTCGGCGCGGTCGCTGACGAGAGCGCACCCACAGCCCCTCTGATTTTTGATATATATAAAATATTGAAGCAAAAAATTGCGGAAAATCACTTCGAAAATCTCTTTTACAATATAGAAATGCCCCTTTCCACGGTCCTTTTTGAAATGGAGCAGGAGGGCTTCACCATCGAGCGCGATGGACTTATGAGCTACGGCAAAGCCCTTGATGCTATAATCTCGGACCTCGCGGAGCGCATCTATGCTTACGCGGGCAGGGAATTCAACATCAACTCCCCCAAGCAGCTCGGCGAGGTGCTTTTTGAAACGCTGATGCTCCCCCACGGCAAAAAGACGAAAACGGGCTACTCCACGAACGCCGACGTCCTTGATAAGCTCCGCGCGTACCACCCGATAATCGAGGATATCCTCGAATACAGACAGGTAATAAAATTAAAGGGCACCTACGTTGACGGTTTTATCAAGCTGCTTACAGCGGATAATAAGATACACACAACCTTCAAGCAAACAGGCACGGCAACGGGCAGACTCTCCTCCGCCGAGCCGAATTTGCAGAATATACCGATAAGAACGCAGATGGGTAGGGAGCTTCGCCACTATTTCATCCCCAAATCAAGCGATTACGTGCTTATCGACGCGGACTATTCACAGATCGAGCTGAGGCTTCTCGCGGCGATCTCGGGCGATGAGAATATGATAGGCGCATTCCTTTCGGGCGTCGATATCCATACCTCGACCGCATCAAATGTTTTCCACGTGCCCGAGGCTATGGTTACGAGTGAGCTGAGAAAGCGCGCAAAGGCAGTAAACTTCGGAATAGTTTACGGAATAGGCGAGTTTTCGCTCTCCGACGACCTCCACATTTCAATGAAGGAGGCAAAAGAGTATATCGAAAGCTATAAGGCAAGCTATCCGATGGTCGATAAATACCTCAAGGATATCGTAGCGGAAGGATATGCAAACGGCTACGTTTCCACGCTCTACGGCAGAAGAAGATATATCCCCGAGCTTTCGGGACAGAACAAAATGCTCAAAAAATTCGGCGAGCGCGTCGCTATGAATAGCCCCATTCAGGGCACCGCGGCGGATATAATAAAGGTCGCAATGATAAACGTCAGCCGCCGCCTTAAGGAGGAGGGAATTGACGCCCACCTTATTTTGCAGGTACACGACGAGCTGCTGATCGAATCCCATAGGGATTGCGCAGAGACAGCCGCAAAAATTCTCCGCGAGGAAATGGAAAGCTCCATAAACCTCCCCGTCCCCCTCTCCGTCGAGCTCACCACCGGCGAAACGTGGTATGATAATAAATAAAACGAATTACCTTGTATCCGAAAAACACTGCGCATCCTAATTTCAATAAGGATTATTCGTATTAACTCAAGAAATAAAAAACAAGCCCTACCTGCAAAATGCAGGTAGGGCTATTGCATTAATGAACAATATCATTTAGAACGAATCTTTGTCATAACCTCTAAGACTATATTTATCACTAAATCTACCAGAGTTTCTATTCCCAATAATATAAATGAAATCAGCATAGGATCTTTGTTGATTATTAAGCATATTGTTCCACCTATAAACGTAATAATTGCTAATGGGTATGAAATTAATTGTATCCAAAATATAGGTATAACCAAACCGTGATTTTCTACAGATTGAAACTCACTAGCTCTAAAAAGAAATTTACCTTTGTGTATTTTAATTCGCTTAAATTTGGTATCATCATATCTTTGATATGCATTATAATTACCAAAAACCGGAATAGCAACCATAGATGCACTAATAAATAACAACCCCAAAAATTTAAGCAACATTTTAGAAAACCCCCATCAAAAAATTATTTACAATAGTGCTTCCCCCATACCATAACATTGATCCAACAAGCATATTTGTTTGCTCTTGAATAATAGCTTTAGCCAATCTATTGCTAACATTAGTAAATGCAGCTTTGGCATATCTGGCTGTTGGGTTAAAAACAAGCATTCAGTCAAATTGTTTGTTATGTTCTAAAAACACTCCAAGTCGTTCATCTTGTAATTTCGTAATGATCTTCACCTGTTTGCTGTATTTAGATAAAATATACTCTTGCCTTTGAGGCATTCTGAAAGTTACAATCATAAACATTTTGTATTTTTTCTTGCTTATCTCGTCTTCGTTTAAATAATGATCATCTAAATAAATAATTACAGATGGATATCGGGGGCTAATAGCATGGTGATTGGTAGTTAATGTAATATAAACGTTTTCCCAATCTAAGTTATAATAGTTATTAGATATTTTTAAATCATCTATTTTTAAGTACTCCCAATAGCCACTTTTTATATAATGAACTATGTTAAACAATATCAGCAATGGCAATAGAAAAGCATACGCAAGGCTATCAGATGGTTCTGATATACCTAAGATGATAATTATAATAGTGGCAAAAAAACAAAGGAAAAGTAGACCAACAACAATCAAGCGACCTAATGGAACTGAACTTATTTTTTTCATATACCCTCCTAATTAAGAATGTGATATAATATAGTATCTGTGGCAAAATTGTGAGAAGCAAATATGAAATTGGAAACACCATATGCAGACCACGTGAGTAGCGCATCTCCTCCACTGGCCAGCATCAAGTTAGCTAATTCCGCACTTCCATATGAAAATGTATAAGCTGTAACACCAGAAATTATCGCTTTTGCTACAGAATCCAGATTGAAATTTTCATTGTTAATCCTATCATTTATCAAAGACATTCCCGTCGCCATTAATCCTCCTGCTAACGGGCTAAAAGCACCTGCGATTCCTACCAATGCTCCGGTTATCATACCTTGACCAATATTGCCTCCTGTGGAAGCAGCATTAAGTGCTCCCGCTACTCCGCCTGTTATTGCACCCGTTACTGCCAAAGCTCCTATAGCTACTCCGCTTAATGTTCCTAAAGAAGCAATGGTTATTGCTATAGATGCTACAATCAATGCGCCACCTATAAGCCAACCCAACCATTCAAGTTTATGCCCACTCGGATCCGCATAATTCACCGGATCATTACCGCAGTATGCATAAAGATTAAGTCCATTAACGTTTTCAGCATCAAGATAAGCCGTATCATCAGGAGAAATAAACCTTCTCCACTCGGGGTTATAATATCTCGAATTGAGGTAGCACAACTTGTCCAATTGATCCTATTAAAATTATACACCAAATAAAATTTTTGTCAATACCAAACATCTTTTACAATTCTTTATTACTCCGCGGGTGCCACACCGTGCCAAACCGTGCGAGGGCTAAAATCCAACTATGACAAGAACGCGTCTTTGTTTACAAAGCGGAGTCGTAAGACGACGAGCGTTTTTCGACGGCGCGCCACTTACATTTCCGCCGCCCACCCGATTTCATGCGCGGCAGCGTGCCTTGGCAAATTGCTTACTTCGGCAAAAACGCGTTTTCGTTTACGAAACGTTGTCGCAAGACAATGAGCGTTTTTCGACGGCGCACCACTCAAATTTTCGCTCCCTGCCACATTTTACGCGCGGCAGCGTGCCTTGGCAAATTGCTTACTTCGGCAAAAACGCGTTTTTGTTTACGAAACGTTGTCGCAAG
The DNA here is from genome assembly GCA_017531925.1 of Clostridia bacterium. Taxonomy (GTDB): domain Bacteria; phylum Bacillota; class Clostridia; order Oscillospirales; family CAG-272; genus RGIG4608. The sequence goes on from JAFXKD010000009.1 coordinate 14,711, forward strand.
ACAACGAGCGTTTTTCGACGGCGCGCCACTCAAATTTTCGCTCCCTGCCACATTTTACGCGCGGCGGGGTGCCACACCGTGCCAAAATTTCGCATTTTTTGCAAAAATATCCAAAGTTCATAAAGAATACTACAAATAGTAACAGTTTGTTAACATATTTTTGTCCCTTTTTTAACTCGTTCTTGACAAACTGGATCAAAAGTGCTACACTATATCCAATACTAAAAAAGGCGGTATTCAAATGAAAAACGTACTCATAACCGGCGGCTCGCGCGGCATAGGACGCGCCTGCGTTGAGAAATTCGCGCGCGAGGGCTACACGGTTTCTTTCATATATAATAATAGCACCGCAGCTGCAGAGGAGCTTTCCGCCCTCACGGGAGCGCTCGCGATCCGCGCCGATATATCCGATCCAAAACAGGCAAAAACGGCGGTAGATCAAGCTTTTTCGGCTATGGGCGGCATCGATATTCTCATAAATAACGCGGGAATTTCCCTCATAAAGCTCTTCACCGACACCACCGACGAGGACTATTATAATATAATGAATACAAATTTCGGCGGTACGTTTTTTGTCACTCGAGAAGCCGCAAAGCCAATGATATCAAGGCATTTCGGGCGCATCGTCAACATAGGATCCATGTGGGGAAAGACCGGCGCATCCTGCGAGGTCGCCTATTCCGCCTCCAAATCCGCCATCGAAGGCTTCACAAAAGCCCTCGCAAAAGAGCTCGCCCCCAGCGGCATAACCGTCAACTGTATCGAGCCCGGCGTGATCAATACCGAAATGAATTCCGAGCTTGATGAAGCTGCATTAAAAGAACTTTGCGAAGAAACTCCTGTAGGAAAAATCGGAGAAGCCGCCGATCTCGCCGATTTTATTTATATGATAGCAACTGAAAAGAGCGGATTTTTAACAGGTCAGATCATCGGATTCGACGGCGGATTTGCAATTTGATAAAAATTCAAAAAATATTTTAAGAAAATTCAAAAAATCTCTTGACAAAACAAAAGAGATATGGTAATATAACAAGGTCGCGAACGCGGCGGGGCGAGGGAGTACGAAAAAAGTTTTAAAAAAAGCGAAAAAAGTACTTGACAAAGCGAAGCGGTTTGTGATATACTAATAAA
>JAFXKD010000010.1 GCA_017531925.1 Clostridia bacterium
AGTGCTTCTTCTACTGCATCGTTGTAGGAAAGCGCCTTATCACCCGATTCCTTCATCGGAAAAACAAACCAAATCTCACTTTCCGTTTCAAAGTGATCGGCAAGCCACTCGCGCCATGCTTCTCGTTCACTTGTGTAAAATGTTTTCATTTTTTCATCCCTGCAAATTGGAATCTATTGATTCAATCGGTGTTCCTACTTCTATTAAATTACCATCCAAGTCGTAGAAGCGGATCACTCGTTGTCCCCAGCTATGTGTCATAAGACGGTTTACATATTCAATAGAGGGATACAGTCTTTCCAATTTTTCAACAAATGCTTCAATGTCCTGCTCCTCAAAATACAATTCGCAAGAGTTACTCTTTGAAACAATATCTCTATCTAAAAACGATTTCCATATTTTCTCGTCTTGAAGGACAAGACCTTCTGTTAAAATCATATTGCCGTCGTTGTCAAGCACCAAGTCTATACCAAACAAGTCATGATAAAAAGCTCTCGATCTCTCTATATCTTTAACAACAATCAGAATGTTCTTCAGCTTCATATTGTATCTCCGTCAAATTCTAATTTATTGGTGAGTTTATTATATCATATTTTTATGAACATTTCAACCGACTCGGTTATTGTTTTTTCACTGAGGCAAAAATAAGGGGGCTGACGAAGCCGTCAGTCCCTTTATCTGTATTTTTTTGATCTTATTACGAGGTTAAGCCCAAGAGCAAAAACCGCTAAGCATACCGCGCCTCCCGTGCAAGCGTTCATTATGATTATCTCCTCGGGCGTCATTCCCTCAAAGCTCACGAGCATCGAGCGTTGAAGCGAAAGGAGCGATACGGCGGCGGTGGCGAGTGAGATGCTTCTTAGCATCAGTATCCTTGCGGACGCTCTGCCCTTGGCTCTTACGAAATTGATTATCGAAAGTGTTATTTTGGTAAAGGTATATGCGGCAATGCCTATCATTACGATCATATGAAAGGCGGTGCCCCTATCCGAGATCGCAGCTAAGATGACCGTTCCGATCAGGGGCAGGGAAAGGATCATCAGCATCGATCCCGTGAATTTTACCGTGAAGGAATCGCTCTTTCTTGCCGCGGTCACGGTCAATCTCATAATGCTGAGGATCAGATAGTAAACGCCCAGGGTGAGAAGCCACCACGAGTGCTCCGCTATTCCAAAAAATATGTGATATACGCCAAGAGCGGCGTTAAGCAAAAGGTCCGCAATGGCAAGCTTGATAATTTTATTCATCCTTTTTGGTAAATACGCAATACGTTATTATTTCCGACATCGTGTCTATATCGTCCTCGCAGCCGTTTTCTATCCACTCCATAACTATTGCCGTGATACCCGAAAGGTAAAATTTCATAACGTATGGGCGGGACTGCTCGGAATATCCGAATCTTTCAAGTATCGGATCAAAGATATAGCGATACATTTTTTCATAGACCCTGTCAAATCCCATTGAACCAAATTCCTTCAGGCTCGTTTTGAAGATCCTGCGGTTATCCTTTATAAATGTCAGATACGGAATTATATACTTCGGCGTGATAAAAACGAGCTCTTCGGGGGATCTTTCGCCAAAACGAGCGGTTATGCTTTCCTTGTCAAACGAAAAATAGGAAAGAAAGCCGTCAAGCACGTAGCGGGTGGTCTCCTGCAGCAGATCGGAGGTGTTTTCGTAATGAAGGTAGAAGGTGGAGCGGTTGACTCCCGCCTCCTCGCAGATCTCCTTGACCGAAATGTATTCAAAATCCTTTCTTTCAAGAAGTGAAAGCAGGGCTTTGTCCATTTTGATCGCGGTATTAAAGTATTTGCTTTCGTTTTTGTTCACGGAAAAGCCTCCCTTCGCGGCTTATTTTTCTTCGCTTATTTCCTTTGCAAGCTCAATGATCTCAAAGCTGTATTTTTTCTTTCTGCTCTCAAGCAGCTTTTTGTAAATCGGGTAGTTCACGCCGCAGCCGAGCATACCTACAAGTCCTACGACTATGCCAAGAGGCATACTGTTGCCAATTACACGCATAGCAAGGCACATTCCCGTGCCAAAAACGAGCGCGGATACTATTCCAAAGGTGTATCCGAAAACGGTCGCGGGCATTTTTGCCCTTCTGTCGAGCTTGCGGAGCGCGTTGATTCTTGAGCTTTTCTTGGGTGCATACTCCTTTGCGATGGATTCTGCATAAATCTTGTCTGTGTTCATTGTTTTTTTCTCCTTTTTTTGAATTTACGCATTTATCATAGCATCTGAAAAGGAAAAAGTGAACAACAAGCTTGAGGGATTGTGTCGGTTTTTAAAAAAATGGGCAAAATTTTGCCCATTTTTTTAAATTCTTCTGATCCTTTCACCCTCGGGAACGGATTTGCCGCTTTTGTAGGCGGATATTATCGCGTTTACCTCGTCCGCGCTCTCGGTCGAGAAGATGAAGTGGCGGTTTTCCACTCCCGCGCGGTCAAGCTCTGCGCGTCGATCAGCCATATAGGTGGGCGCGCTGTTATATATCACGCTCCTGTGCTCCCATTCGCGAAGGACGGGGAAGGAGATCCCCTTGCGGTCGGTCAGCGTTGCGCGTCCTGCGGCGCAGGCTTCGCACGAGGAGACCTCTTTTGCGACGCATTTTTCAAGCAGCATAAGGGGAATTCTGCCGTAAACTATTGCCGCAGTATCTCCCTTAACGTCGCGCATTTGTGGGAGTGTAAGCTCGGGGGAGAGGATCACGCTCTCGACCTCGAGGTCGGAAAGGGCGGCGACGGTCTCGTTATTATAGACGTTGAAGCGAAAATCTCCGTGAATGATAAAGCCTTGCCCTTTAGCAAGCTCAAGCGCACCGAGATTGCCCACAAGGGCATATTTTGCGCCTTTTTTCTTGGCATTTTCAAGCATTTTTTCGACCTTTGGCATTTCGCTGTCGAAAATCACGGGCGGAAGGACTACTCCCTCACACTCGCCCGAGAATTTTTCAAGGGACAGATAAATAATATCAAAGAACTCTCTTGCATCCTCGGTTATCTGCTCGGGGGAGTAAAAACGGGCAGTTTTTTGCTCATTTTTGCGGTTTTTTTCGGAAAATTGCGAAATTTTGGCACGTTGTGGCACGTTGTGGCACTCTTCGGGATTTTTTGGCTCGTATTTTTCAAAGCCGACTCTTGCGCTCTCTTTTTCGCGCAGAGCTTTTTCAAGAAGCTCGCACGCGTCCCTTCGCAGAGCGTTGAGCGCGCTTACGGGGACTATGATATTTTCGTCCGTTACGGCAACGTAGTCGCAAAGCTCAAAACGTGTCGCACCGAGCTTTGTTAAGCTCTTCTTTATATTCTCCGCGCTAAGCGGTGTGCTTTTCGCTATCTCCGGTATCTGTCCGTATGCCGTTACGCGCACGTCCCCACATTCAAGAGAAAGGGAGATGGGCTCGTCCGCCAAAACGCTTGCATAGGCGGATATTTTTATTTTCTGAGGCTTTGGCTCGTCCATTCTTTCGCTTGAATAGAGCGAGAGCCTCGATATTCTTTTTTGCTCGTCGCTTCGGATACCGAGCATCCTGCTATCGATCCTTTTTTCGTAATACCCCTGCGTAAAGCCGCCGCGCGAGAAGATCTTGGCAAGCTCCGCGATCTCCCCTACAGTCGCGTTTCTGCCCTCGTCGAGCAGGGTGCGGAATGCCCTTACAACGCCGAAAACGTATTCGGGGGATTTCATCCTGCCCTCGATTTTGAGCGAGTGAACGCCCATATCGATAAGCTCTATTATGTGGGATGCGAGCGAAAGGTCCTTTAAGGAGAGGAGATAGCTCTCGTTTCCGTTTTCATCGCGATAGGGAAGGCGGCAGGGCTGAGCGCACTCGCCACGGTTTCCGCTCCTTCCGCCGACGAGCGATGAGAAAAGGCACTGTCCCGAATGGCACACGCAGAGCGCGCCGTGGGTGAACATTTCTATCTCGATAGGTGAATTTTTAACAAGGTATTCAAGGTCAGCCCTTGACGTTTCCCTTGCGACCACCATTCTTGAAAAGCCGTGTGAGGCAAGCAGTCTTGCCTGTGCGAGATTATGTCCCGACATCTGCGTTGACGCGTGAAGCTCCAAATGTGGCAGGTGGCGGTGTATCGCCTGCGCCCCTCCGATATCCGCGACTATGAGCGCGTCCGCGCCTGCGAGATACGCGAATTCCGCAAAGCGAAGGTAGTCCTCCATCTCTCTGCCGTGAACGAGAGTATTCAGGGTTATATACGCCTTTTTGCCGCACGAATGGAGCAGGTCGATCGCCTGCTTAAGCTCCTCATTCGTGAAATTCTTTGCGTTTATTCTTGCATTAAAATCTCCGCCACCGAAATATACGGCATCAGCGCCGCCCGATATAGCCGCCTTGAGCGATTCAAGTGAGCCCGCGGGGGCAAGCAGCTCGGGGAGTTTTTTTGCTCCTGCGCTTGAGGTGCCGGAGCTTTTGATTATTTTTGAAATATCTATCTTTTCTGCGTCATTTTTGCACTTTTGCAAATCCAAAGCCCCGCTCTCACGCGGCGGCTTTGAAAAATTACGGCTTTTGCCTTTTGCACTTGCGCCAAATGATGCGGGGCGTTTAGAATTATTCTTCATTATCTTTCTTCCTTGGATCAGATATCGTCAAAGGAGATCATATCGAACATCGCTCTGACCTTTTTCTTTTTTGCTTTCGCGCTCTTTTTCTCCTCCGTATCGGCAGGGGGAGTGAGTGCTTCGGTGACGATGGGCTCGCTCTCGCCTTCCTGCTCTGCCGCAGCCGTGGGGGCGATCTCCTCGTTCTTTTCAACTTCGGGAGTCGCTTGCTCGTCGGATGCCTGCTCGGTGATTATCTGGAGGGGCTCGTTTTCATTGTCTATATCGTCAAAGCCGAGCTGAAATTCAGCGGATCTCTTGCCCGCGGATTTTGGCATATTGCTCATATTAAGCGAAGCGCGAAGCGTTTCTATCTCGCGCTCGAGCGCGGCATTCTCCCTTGCGGCTACCTCGTTAAGCACTGCAAGTCTTTCTATCTCGGCGTTTGCGTCCTTTAATTTCTTTTTGAGCTTCAATTTCTCCGCGCAGTATTCAAGGCAGAGAATGATTGCCGCGTCAACTCTGGAGCAGGCAGGACTGTGGAGATGTATCTCGCGAACGCGACGGTCAACCACGCCAACTATCGTATCAAGAGCCTCCTTTGGCTCCTCCGTTACTATATGGATCTCGGAATTTGCAACTGTGATTGTATATTTCTTTTTCATATCCGTTTTTATTCCTCCGAATTATTATTTATAAAAAAGTGTTTTTACTCTTGAAAATCAGACGATAAAGTAGTATAATAACTATGTATATACTAATTATAATACATTTCTTCCGTTTTGAAAAGAGCTTAAGCGAAAGTTTTTTCAAAAAATGTGAAAAATACGTATTATATTTTAATTTTGGAGTAAAAATTGACAAATCTTCTTATAAAATTATTCGTTCGCGACGCTGACATGCTTGAGGACAAGAGGGTCAGACAGAGATACGGCTCGGTCACGAGCATCGTTGGAATAATAGTGAACTTTCTTTTGTTTGCAGGAAAGTTCCTTATCGGTACGCTCTCGGGCTCGGTAGCCATCTCCGCGGACGCTATAAACAATTTGAGCGATGCGGGCTCGTCCCTTATCTCGCTCATCAGCTTTAAAATTTCGTCAAAGCCCGCGGACAGGAAGCATCCCTTCGGACACGCGAGGATAGAGTACATAGCCTCAATGGCGGTGGGAGTTATCGTTCTTCTTATCGGCTTTGATCTGCTTGGTGAGTCGTTCGGTAAAATTTTTGAGCCGTCGCCAATGAGCAAGAGCCCCGTGATCTTTGCGGTGCTTATAATATCCATTCTCGCAAAGCTCTGGCTCGGACTTTTTTACAGGAGCATCGGTATCAAGATAAATTCCGAGATCCTGAAGGCGGCAAGCTCCGACAGCTTTCGGACGTGCTTTCCACGGGGGCGACGCTCGTTTCCGCTATTCTTTGGTTCACACTCGATATAAATGCCGACGCGTACGTCGGACTTGCGGTATCGGTGTTCATTCTGATAGCGGGACTTAAGATCCTCAATGAAAACAAGAATATCATTCTCGGCGCAGCGCCTGATAAGGAGACCATCGAGCTTATAAAAACGGTCGCGCTCTCCGATGAGTGCATAATCGGTATCCACGATCTTATGGTACATTCCTACGGCGCGGGAGTGACTATCGCATCCTTCCACGCGGAGGTCGATGGAAAGGGCGATTTCTTTGAGGCGCACGACCACATTGACAATATTGAAAAGAAGCTCCTTGCGGAGCATAATATCGCTTGCACCATACACATGGACCCCATCGTTACCGACGACGAGCAGATAAATCTGATCAAGGCGCGTGTGGAGGGCATAGTTAAGGCGCTTGGCGAGGATCTGCGCATACACGATTTCCGCATAGTTACGGGTCCCACGCACACAAATCTCATCTTTGACGTTGAGGTGCCCTTTGAGGACGGGCGAAGCGGCAGGGAGCTGTCCTTGGCGATCGAAGAAGGGATAAAAGCGCTTGACGGCACTTATTTTGCCGTGATAAACATTGACAGAGTATAAAATAGTATAAAATACGTGAAGGGAGGAGAAAATATGGCAAGACAGATAGGGATCGATCTCGGAAGCGCGAATACGCTTATCTATCTTAAGGACAACGGAATAATTTTATCGTCGCCCACGGTCATCGCTCTTGATAAAAACACGGGCAAGGACCTTTGCTATGGCTCTCAGGCAAAGAAGATGCTTGGAAAAACTCCCAAATATATAAGAGTGTCAAAGCCCGTGCGCGAGGGCGTTATCGCAGATATGGACGATACCACGCTCTTTATCACGCGACTTCTTGAGAAAACGGAGCTTATCTCCTTCTTCTCCCGTCCAGACGCATACGTTTGCGTGCCCACAAAATGCACGGAGGTTGAGCGCCGCGCGGTGCAGACCGCGATTTACGAGGCGGGAACGAGGAACGTGAGTCTCGTTCAGGAGCCGCTTGCCGCCGCCGTTGGAGCGGGGCTTAAGGTGCTTAGCGCGAAGGGCAGAATGATAGTTGATATCGGAGAGGGAACCACCGAGGTGGCGGTTATCAGCCTTGGCGATATTGTGGTTTCTCGTTCGCAGAAGATAGCGGGCTCAAATCTTGACAGCGCAATTATGAATTATTTATACAACGAGCGCCGCATTGAGGTCGGCGAGCTTACCGCCGAGCGACTTAAGGTCAAGGTCGGCGTGGCGAATCCCCTTATCAACAGAGGAGAAGCGCAGGTGGTGGGCAGAAATTTAAAGACGGGTATGGCGATCTCGTCCACGGTCACGAGCCGCGAGGTGCATTACGCGATAAAGCCCGCGCTCGCGTCCATAGTTCACCAGATAAGGCAAACATTGGAGGCTACTCCGCCGGAGCTTACGAGTGACGTTTGTAATAACGGTATCGTGCTTTCGGGCGGCGGCGCGCTGCTTCCCGGACTTGCGGATTACGTGTCCGCGGAGCTTGGTGTCAAGGTCCTGCTTGCTCCAAAGCCGCTTGAGAGCGTTTGCATCGGAATCGGCAAGATGCTTGAGAGCGAGGGCGAACTTAACAAGATCCTGTATAAGGAATATCAGTGAAAATGCGGGAGGCTATTAGCCTCCCTTTACACAAGGGAGGCTTGGGTCGGTGCGCTTCTGCACAAACTCGTAGGGGCGCACTGTGTGCGTCCGCGTTCGTGGAAAAGTAACTTCACCTATGGAAAGTCACAAAAGGTCTTTCGTAGATCCCTGCGCGCTGAAGCGCTTGGTTTTGTCCGTTCCGCGATGCTACACTCCCAAAACTTCGTCTCGCGGCGAGCCGCTCGCTCAGAATGACGTGTTGAGGGGGCGTTCGCGGTGGGCGGATGTTTGCTCGGGTGCACGGAGTGCCCCCCCTACACGGGTAAGAGCGTCGCCGTTTTGTGTTTTATATGGCTATTCACACGGTAGCAAATTACAGATTTTCGACAAGGGAGAAAATCTTCTCGTGTTGCTTTGCAACACAATTTGCGCGGATCAAGTGGGATTTAGCACACACTAAACGGTTTTTGGGCAAAGCGCCATAAAGCTTTTTTGCCTACTTTTTTCTCGAAAAAAGTAGGATCTATAATCCAACTTACTACAAGAGAAAGGAAACGGATATGGTATTTTCGTCGAACGAATTTTTATTTTTATATCTGCCTCTTTCTCTCATTTTTTATTTTATAACACCCTTTAAGTGGCGAAATCTCGTTCTGCTTTTAGTCAGCCTTGTGTTCTACGGCTGGGAGAAGCCGATCTATCTGCTTATAATGGTCGCGGTGATCGTAATAAACTACGTTTTCGGTTATCTTATCGGTCGCGCGGGCGAGGACGAAAAAAAGAGGAAGCGCGCGATGATATGGGGAGTTGCGCTAAATCTATTAATACTCGGATTTTTCAAATATGCGGACTTTTTGCTTGAAAATCTCGGCGCGATACCGTTTCTTGATTTTATAGAGCCTATCGGGATCCAGCTTCCCATTGGAATCTCGTTCTATACGTTTCAGTCGATGTCCTATATTATCGACGTTTACCGCGGCGTATCGGCGGTGCAAAGGAGCTTTGTGAGCTTCGGCGCGTACGTTTCGATGTTCCCCCAGCTTATCGCGGGCCCGATCGTGCGCTATTCGGACGTTGACAAGGAGCTGAACGAGAGAAGGATCACGCTTTCGGAGAGTGCGGACGGCGCGAGAAGATTTGTGATCGGTCTTGCCAAAAAGGTCTTGCTTGCGGATACCGCGGGCGCACTTTGGGAGCAGATCCGTGATATTCCAAGGGGTGACACGAGCGTTCTTCTGCTCTGGCTCGGTATAATTCTGTACGCGTTCCAGATATATTTCGATTTTTCGGGATATTCCGATATGGGAATAGGTCTTGGAAAGATACTCGGATTTCATTTTCCCGAGAATTTCAATTACCCGTATATCTCAAAAAGCATTACGGAGTTCTGGCGCAGGTGGCATATGACACTCTCGACCTGGTTCAAGGAGTACGTTTACATTCCGCTTGGCGGAAACCGTCGAGGTGTGGGGAGGCAGATATTCAATCTTTTCGTCGTGTGGTTCTTAACGGGCTTCTGGCACGGCGCGGATTGGAATTTTATACTTTGGGGGCTTTACTATTTTGCTTTGCTCGTGATCGAAAAGCTCTTTTTAAAGAGGTGGATCGACAAGCTGCCAAAAGCTTTGTCCCACGTTTACGCGCTCTTCTTTATTCTTATAGGATGGCTGATATTCTACTTTAAATCCGATTTTGGCGGATTTGAGGCTCTTTCGTCCTACTTCTTGGGTATGTTCGGCGGTCTTTCCTTGCCGCTTTGCAATCTTGAATTCGGATATTCGCTTATCAGAAATCTTTTGCTTATGGCGGTGCTCGGATTTGCCTGCACGCCGTATCCGAGAGAGCTTTTGATGAGCTTGAAGAAAAAATACGGTCAAAGCGCGCACGGCACGGCTTTGACGCTTGTTTGCGATCTTGCGCTTGTGGCGATTTTCGTGCTTTGCATTGTGTATATCTCGTCCTCGGATTACAGACCGAATATTTATTTTGAATTTTAAGGTATTTTTATGGATAATTTAGAAAAAAAGCTTTTTACGAAGAATGACGCATCCTTTGTCTGCGCGCATTGCGGCAAGGAGGTAAAGCCGCTCGGCTACTCGTCGAGAAACCATTGTCCGTTCTGCCTGTGGTCGCTTCACGTGGACGTGAATCCCGGTGATCGCGATAATTCCTGCCGCGGACAGATGGAGCCGATCTTTGCCGAGGTGGATCCCAAAAAGGGGTTCATCATTGTGCATAAATGCACTAAGTGCGGCGAGATAAAGAGGAATCGCTCCGCGCACGAGGCGAGCGTTCAGCCCGATAACCGTATGCTCCTTATAAAGCTTACGGCGGGGCAGAGGGGATAAATCCGATATCATTTTGAATTTTGAAAAAAGGAGGTAGAGCCGTGGATTTTAAGAGAAGAAATATTTTGATATTGCGAATAAGCGCGCTGCTCGTTGCGGTGGCGACTGCTTTGCTGCTTGTCTGCTTTTTGACCTGCTTTGATGCGGAGAAAGGGTATTTTGAGAGCGGTGAGGCTCTGCCGATCGTGTTTTACGTTGCTTTTGCGGTGGCGCTTGCTTTTTCGCTTGCTCCTGCCGTTTTAATGCAAAAGGATCTGATAATAAGGCGCGCCGGAGAGCCGAGAAGGATACACGCGAGCGCAAATGCGCTTGTGGGAACGTTTTCCGTGCTCCTTGGTATGCTTGCGGCACTTGAAGTGATTCCGCTGTCTAATTTCAGCGAGGTCTCGGGCCTTATCGCGCTCGGAATGTTCGGGCACGGGGCGTATCTGCTGCTCGGTGTTGCCGTGGGCGAAGAGAGATTTAAGGCTCTGAGGCTCATCTGTCTCGGTTGCTCGGCTTCTATTCCTGTGGGACTCTATCTTGCGGGAAATTCCTCTATCTACTATCACTCGAACTGCGTGGAAAATCAGCTTGCATCGGTGTTTGCGATCTGTTTTCTTATATATATATTAAATGAAGGAAAGCTTGTGGCAACGGGCACTCTTACGAAATGGAGATACTGCGCTATGCTTGCGGTGTCTGTGAGTGGACTTTGCCTGTCGATCGCGTATATTCTCGCGTATTTTCGGGTGCGGTCGCCGATACGGTGAGATTTATGCAGATGATATATATCGCTTACGCGACTGCATCTGCGCGGATATTGATGAAGCGCCACCTTGCATCCTGCGATGCTCACACAGAGCAGGAATGGGCGGAGCTTGATGCGGAACAGGAGACTGCGGAAGCTGAAGCGGGTGAAGAACCGAGCAGGGAAGAGGGAGACGAGATTTGCGAGACCGATAACGTGCCCGAATGCGAAGAAATGTGCAAGGAAATATACGAAGAAGCGCCGACAGAAGCGGAACGGGACGAACAATAATAATAAAATCAGTAAAAGCGGAGCTGAGGCTCCGCTTTTTTGCTATGAATGATGCTTGTGCGAAGCTTTGTGCCACGACTTTGCACTATGTTCGTACACGCCCGCGCGTTGCGCTGATGTTTTGCACTATGTTCGCACGCGCTTTGCGCTGATGTTTTGCGCTATGTTTGCACTCGCCTTGCGCTGATGTTTTGCCTACTTTTTCAAAAGTAGGCGCTCCACGCGTAGTGGCGCGGTCAAGGGCGCGCAGCTCTTGTAACAGCGTTTCTTTTGTTAGCTTTTCTTTGCGCTTATACCGTCAAAGAAAAGCGGCTAAATGGTTTTGGTATGAAAAGTTAGTGGATTTGGACCTACTTTTTTCGAGAAAAAAGTAGCAAAAAAGCTTTTGATCGCTTGGTTTGAGCGGATTTTACACAAATTTTCGATAAAATGCCTGCATTTTATCGGTTTTGAAG
>JAFXKD010000011.1 GCA_017531925.1 Clostridia bacterium
GCTTCGTGCCATCTTCGGTGAAAAGGCTCGTGAGGTAAGAGATACTTCTCTCCGTCTGCCTCACGGCGAAAGCGGTATCGTTATCGACGTTAAGGAATTCTCCCGCGATGATTGCGATGTTCTTCAGCCCGGCGTTATCAAGGCTGTCCGCGTATACGTTGCCCAGAAGAGAAAGATCTCCGTGGGCGATAAGATGGCAGGTAGACACGGTAACAAGGGTGTTATTTCCCGCATACTTCCCAGTGAGGACATGCCCTTCCTTCCCGACGGCACTCCTCTGGATATAGTTCTTAACCCTCTGGGCGTACCTTCCCGTATGAATATCGGTCAGGTGCTTGAAGTCCACTTGGGTATCGCCGCAAAGAAGCTGGGCTGGAAGGTTATGACCCCGGTATTCGACGGCGCAAACGAAAAAGACATTATCGAATGTATGAAGATGGCAGATATGTGGCGTGACGTATATCCCGGCGAAAACGTTGCCGGTAAGGAAACCCGCACTGTCGTTGACCCCGAAACGGGACTTGAAAAGACACAGGTCGTAGACGGTAAGACCGTTCTTTACGACGGACGTACCGGTCTGCCCTTTGATAACCCCGTTACCGTGGGCTATATGTACTTCCTCAAGCTCCACCATCTGGTTGATGATAAGATCCACGCACGTTCCACCGGTCCTTACTCTCTCGTTACCCAGCAGCCCTTGGGCGGTAAAGCTCAGTTCGGCGGCCAGCGTTTCGGCGAAATGGAAGTTTGGGCATTGGAAGCATACGGCGCTGCATATACTCTGCAGGAGATCCTTACCGTCAAATCCGACGATATCAAGGGCCGTGTAAAGGCATACGAGGCTATCGTAAAGGGACAGAATATTCCCGATCCCGGTGTGCCCGCATCCTTCAAGGTTCTTGTAAAAGAGCTTCAGTCTCTCGGTCTGGATATCAGAGTGCTGGATAAGGACGATCAGGAGATAAACCTTAAGGATTACAGCGATGATGACGACGGTGACGAGCGCAAGTTCTCCGAAGAGGAATTGGGCAAGTCCATACTCGAAGATGCATCCGATATTATGTACGACGATGAAGAAGGCGTTATAAGGGAAGATACCGAAGACGATGACTTCAGCTACGTTGATACCACGGACTACGGTTTTGACACCGAAGACGACGATGAATAGAAAGAGGGAACGATAAATGGAAAAAAATATAGAATTTGAATCCATACAAATCGGTCTTGCCTCTCCCGAAATGATCAGAAGCTGGTCTTACGGCGAGGTCAAAAAGCCCGAAACTATCAATTACCGTACCCTTAAGCCGGAGCGCGACGGTCTGTTCTGCGAGCGCATCTTCGGTCCGAATAAGGACTGGGAATGCCACTGCGGAAAGTATAAACGCGGCGCGCGCTACAAGGGCAAGATATGTGAAAAGTGCGGCGTAGAGATCACCACCAACAAGGTACGCCGTGAAAGAATGGGTCACGTAGAGCTGGCGGCTCCCGTTTCCCATATATGGTATTTCAGAGCGATCCCCTCCAAGATGGGTCTGCTTCTGGATATGTCTCCCAAGGTGCTGGAAAAGGTGCTTTACTTCGCTCAGTATATCGTTATCGATCCGGGCGATACACCTCTCGCAAAGAAGCAGCTTCTTACCGAGCAGCAGCACAGAGATTTTCACGAAAAATACGAAAACGACTTCCGTGACGGTATCGGCGCGGAAGCCGTAAAGGAACTCCTTGCGGAGATCGACCTTGAAGCAGAAAGCGCAAAGCTTAAAAACGAGCTGCTCACCGCTCAGGGACAGCGCAAGGTAAGAGCTATCAAGCGTCTTGAGGTAGTGGAAGCATTCCGCCTTTCCGGCAACCGTCCCGAATGGATGATTCTGGAAGCACTTCCCGTTATCCCTCCGGATATCCGCCCCATGGTTCAGCTTGACGGCGGCAGATTTGCTACCAGCGACCTTAACGATCTCTACCGCAGAGTTATTAACAGAAACAACCGTCTTAAGAGACTTTTGGAGCTTCAGGCTCCCGAAATAATCATCCGCAACGAAAAGCGTATGCTTCAGGAAGCGGTTGACGCACTTATCGACAACGGCAGAAGAGGACGTCCCGTAACCGGACCCAACAACCGCGCTCTTAAATCTCTTTCCGAGATGCTCCGCGGTAAGCAGGGCCGTTTCAGACAGAACCTGCTGGGTAAGCGTGTTGACTATTCCGGCCGTTCCGTTATCGTTGTAGGACCCGAGCTTAAGATATACCAGTGCGGTCTGCCCAAGGAAATGGCGCTTGAGCTGTTCAAGCCCTTCGTAATGAAGACCCTTGTGGCTACCGGCAAATCCACCAATATAAAGGACGCAAAGAAGAAGGTGGAAAGAGCAAATGCAGAGGTTTGGGACGCACTCGACAGCGTTATCAAGGAACATCCCGTTCTGCTCAACCGTGCGCCTACACTGCACAGACTTTCCATTCAGGCATTTGAGCCTATCCTGGTAGAGGGCAGAGCTATCAAGCTTCATCCTCTGGTATGTTCCGCATTTAACGCCGACTTCGACGGCGACCAGATGCCCGTACACGTACCTCTTTCCGCAGAGGCGCAGGCAGAGGCCCGCTTCCTTATGCTTTCCGCAAACAACCTGCTCAAGCCCGTTAACGGCCGTGCAGTTGCGGTTCCTTCTCAGGATATGGTGCTTGGTTCTTACTTCCTTACCATGGATAAACCCGGCGAACCCGGCGAAGGCAAGTCCTTCCGCAATTTCGATGAAGCTGTTATGGCTTACGAAAACGGCGAACTGGGACTCCACGCAAAGATCAAGATCCGTGTTTCCAAGGTTGTTGACGGCGTAGAAAAGTTCGGTATGACCGAAACCACTCTGGGCAGACTTATCTTCAACCGTCCCATTCCTCAGGATCTGGGCTTTGTAGACAGAACCGACCCCAAAAACGAATTCAAGCTTGAAATAGACTTTACCACCACCAAGGATGAGCTTGGTCAGATCGTAGACCGTTGTATCAAGTACCACGGCAACGCAGTTACCTGCGAAGTTCTGGATAACCTTAAAGCTCAGGGCTTCAAGTACTCCACCAAGGGTGCTATCACCATCTGCGTTTACGATATGACGATTCCTTCCGAAAAGCAGGAACTTATCGCAAAGGGTGATGAAAAGGTAGATAAGATCTCCGAATTCTACCGCCGCGGCTTGCTTTCCGACGAAGAACGCAGCGAGCGCGTTATCAAGGTTTGGGAAAGCTGCACCAAAGAGGTTGCAGACGCTCTGCAGAAAAACCTTGATAAATTCAACCCCATTAATATGATGGCGGTTTCCGGTGCCCGTGGTTCTATCAAGCAGATCAGACAGCTTGCAGGTATGCGTGGTCTTATGGCTTCCGCAACCGGTAAGACTATAGAAATGCCCATTAAGGCAAACTTCCGTGAGGGCATGAAGATACTGGAATACTTTACCGCTGCCCGTGGTGCGCGTAAAGGTCTGGCAGATACGGCTCTCCGTACCGCAGACTCCGGTTACCTTACCAGACGTCTTGTTGACGTTTCTCAGGACGTTATCGTACGCGAAAACGACTGCGGCGATACCAGAGGTCTGTGGGTAAGCAAAATCGTGGATGTACTTCCCGGCGGCAAGGAAGCTGTTATCGAACCTTTCGAAGACAGACTCCTCGGCAGATATGTTGTTGGTGATCTTTGCGATCCCGCAACCGGCGAAGTTATCGTTCCTCACAATACTATGATCAACGAGGATCAGATTGCAAAGATCGTTGCCGCAGGCATCGACAGAGTAAAGATCCGTTCCGTTATCAACTGCCGCGCAAAGCACGGCACCTGCGCACACTGCTACGGTGCAGACCTTGCTTCCGGCTTGAAGGTAAGTATCGGCGAATCCGTCGGTATCATCGCAGCACAGTCTATCGGTGAACCCGGTACCCAGCTTACCATGAGAACCTTCCACTCCGGCGGTGTTGCCGGCGGCGATATTACTCAGGGTCTTCCCCGTGTTGAAGAGATATTCGAAGCACGCAGACCCAAGAGAACGGCGGTTCTCGCAGATTTCAACGGTACCGTACGTATCGAAGAAACCAAGAAAACAAAGCAGATATTCGTCCGCGATGATGAAACCGGCGAAGAATCCGTTACCGCAGTTCCCATAGTTACCAAAATAGCTGTGGAAAACGGCGCAAAGGTAGTAAAGTGCCAGAAGCTTACGGAAGGCACCGAATGCCCCGCGGATATTCTCCGTATCGCAGGACTTGATGCAGTCTATTCCTACATTATCAAGGAGATCCAGCGTGTATACCGTCTGCAGGCGGTTGAAATTTCCGATAAGCATATCGAGATCATCGCACGCCAGATGACCAGAAGAATAAGAATAGACAACCCCGGTGATACAGATCTGTTGGTTGGCTCCAGCGTGGATATTTCCGAATTCACCACCGAAAACGAAAAGATCCGTGCAAAGAACGCTCTGCTGGGAGAGAACGAAGTTCCTCTTATGGAAGCAGAGGGCGAAGCCACCCTGCTTGGTATTACCAAAGCATCCCTTTCTACCGATAGCTTCCTTTCCGCCGCTTCCTTCCAGGAAACCACAAAGGTTCTTACAGATGCGGCTATCAAGGGCAAGAGAGACCCGCTTCTCGGTCTTAAAGAAAACGTTCTCATCGGTAAGCTCATTCCCGCAGGTACGGGTATGGGAATGTACCGCAACGTAAAGGTAGAACTGGGCGAAGAAAAAGAAGGAGTCTACGATGCAGCAGAGTAGTGAGGGAGACAGTACGATGGCGGTCGGCTTCAACCAATCCGTAAAGCTTATCCGCAGCGGAAAAGCTTTAAAGGTTTATCTTGCTTCGGATGCGGACCGTATGTTTACCGCAAAGGTAAAGGACGAGATACGCAAAGCAGGTTACGTGGAAACGGATGAAAGCATGACTGCGCTCCGCCTCGGCGAAATGGCAGGGATAGACGTTCCCGCCGCAATTATAACAATTTACCAATAACCAAACGGTTTCGCGGCAATAATTATTCGTGTTTACCATAAAAAACCCCTTGACAACAAGGGGTTTTTTTGATATAATCGTTATTCGGGCGCATAAGCCCGTTTAAGAAATATTAAAGTTTTCCGGAAAGGAGGAAACAAAAGAGTGCCTACATTCAATCAGCTGGTAAAGCACGGCAGACAGGATAAGACCTATAAGTCCAAGTCCCCCGCACTGCACAGCAACATCAACAGCATTCGCAAGGTTACCGTAAATAACCCCAACCCTCAGAAGAGAGGCGTTTGCACCAAGGTTGCTATCAAGACTCCTAAGAAGCCTAACTCCGCACAGAGAAAGGTTGCAAGAGTAAGACTTACCAACGGTATCGAAGTATGGGGCTACATTCCCGGTATCGGTCACAACCTGCAGGAACACTCCGTGGTTCTTATCCGCGGCGGCAGAGTAAAGGACCTTCCCGGTGTACGTTACCACATCATCCGCGGTAAGCTTGATACTCAGGGCGTTGCCAAGAGAAACCAGAGCCGTTCCAAGTACGGCGCAAAGGCTGCAAAGAAATAAAATCTTTGCTTTCTTTAGTCCTTTATCCGCATAGGACAGCATAAAAACAATGCGGTAAAAACAAACGGAAAGAAATATTCTTTTTGTTCGTGCTTATAATGAAATGTTCGACGGTATAAACCGTATTAATATAGATTTAGAGCACTGACGGAAGTAATTTTCGAGTACCTGTGAACTCATAAGCGTAAAATACGCTATCTTTATGAAGGAGGGAAGTAAAGTGCCCAGAAGAGTACATGGATTCAAGAGAGAAGTTCTGCCTGATCCTATCTACAATTCCGTGCTTGTTACCAAGCTGGTAAACAACGTAATGCTTGACGGTAAGAAGGGTGTTGCCCAGAAGATCGTTTACGATGCATTCGCAATCGTAGAAAATAAGACAGGCGCAAACGCACTGGAGCAGTTCCAGAAGGCTCTCAACAATGTTATGCCCGAACTCGAGGTTAAGGCGGTTCGCCGCGGCGGTTCCAACTATCAGGTTCCTATGGAAGTACGCCCCGAGAGAAGACAGACTCTTGGTCTCCGCTGGCTGGTTAGTTTTTCCAGACAGAGAGGCGAGCGCACCATGTCCGAGCGTCTTGCTGCGGAAATTATGGATGCGATCAACAGCACCGGCGGTTCTGTTAAGAGAAAAGACGATATGCACAGAATGGCAGAAGCAAACAAGGCTTTTGCTCACTACAGATGGTAATCATACCACATCTCAAAGGAGAAACTTATGGCAAGGACATACCCGCTTGAGCGTTACCGCAATATCGGCATAATGGCTCATATAGATGCAGGTAAGACCACTACGACCGAACGTATACTTTTCTATACCGGAAAGACACACAGACTCGGCGAAACACATGAGGGCGCTGCCACAATGGACTGGATGGAGCAGGAACAGGAAAGAGGTATCACTATTACCTCCGCAGCTACCACCTGCTACTGGAAAGACCACCGCATCAATATAATTGATACCCCCGGCCACGTTGACTTTACTGTTGAAGTTGAGCGTTCGCTCCGCGTACTCGACGGTTCGGTTACGGTTCTTTGTGCAAAGGGCGGTGTCGAACCCCAGTCTGAAACCGTATGGCGTCAGGCTGATAAATACAAGGTTCCCCGTATGGCGTATATCAACAAGATGGACGTTACCGGTGCAAACTTCTACCGCGTTGTGGAAATGATGCACGAGCGTCTTAACGCCAACGCAGTTCCTCTTCAGCTTCCTATCGGTGCCGAAGCGGATTTCAAGGGAATTATCGACCTTGTAAAAATGAAGGCTTATGTCTATACCAACGATCTCGGTACCGACGTTCTCGAGCAGGACATCCCCGCAGATATGGTAGATAAGGCAGAAGAATACCGTGCAAACCTTCTTGAAAACGTTTCCGATTTCGATGAAGAGATTATGGAGCTTGTTCTTGAAGAGGAGCCCGTTCCCGAAGCAAAGCTTAAGGCGGCTATCCGTGCGGCTACCATAGCAAACGATATGGTTCCCGTAGTTTGCGGTACTTCTTATAAAAACAAAGGCGTTCAGAAGCTTCTGGATGCAGTTGTAGATTATCTTCCTTCTCCTCTCGATATCCCCGCTATCAAGGGTATCGATGTAGAGACCGAAGAAGAAACAGTACGTCTTGCTTCCGATGACGAAGCATTCTCCGCACTCGGCTTCAAGATCATGACCGACCCTTACGTTGGAAGACTGTGCTTCACACGTATTTACTCCGGTGTCCTCAAGTCCGGTACCGCAGTATATAACTCCGTTAAGGGCAAGCGCGAAAGAATCGGACGTATCGTGCTTATGCACGCAAACCACAGAGAGGATCTGGAAGAAGCCCATGCAGGCGATATCGTTGCTGTAGTAGGTCTTAAGAACACTACCACCGGCGATACACTCTGCGATGAAAGCAAGGCTGTTGTTCTGGAATCCATGCAGTTCCCCGAACCCGTTATCCGCGTTGCTATCGAACCCAAGACCAAAGCAGGCGAAGAAAAGATGTCTATCGCTCTCGGCAAGCTGGCTGAAGAAGATCCTACCTTCAAGGCTTATACCGATGAAGAGACCGGACAAACCATCATCGCAGGTATGGGTGAGTTGCATCTGGAAATTATCGTAGACAGACTTCTGCGTGAATTCAAGGTAGAAGCAAACGTAGGTAAGCCTCAGGTTTCCTACCGCGAAGCTATCCGCCGCGAAGCAAGTGCAGACACCAAGTTTGTACGTCAGTCCGGCGGTAAGGGTCAGTACGCTCACGTTAAGCTTACTATCGAACCCAACGAAAACGGCAAGGGCTACGAATTTATCAATAAAGTTACCGGCGGCGATATTCCCAAGGAATACATTCCCGCTGTTGACGAAGGTATCCGCGGCGCAATGCTCAACGGTGTTCTCGCAGGATACAACGTACTGGATGTTAAGGCTACCCTTACCGGTGGTTCTTTCCACGAAGTAGACTCTTCCGAAATCGCATTCAAGATCGCCGGTTCTATGGCGTTCAAGGAAGCAATGAAGAAGGCAGACCCCGTTCTTACCGAGCCTATAATGAAGGTTACCGTTATCACTCCCGATGATTATATGGGCGCGATCCTGGGTGACCTCACCTCCCGCAGAGGTTCTATTCTCGGTATGGAGCAGACAGCATCCGGCAGCGAAGTTAATGCAGAAGTTCCTCTTTCCAATATGTTCGGTTACGCAACAGCAATGCGTTCCGCAACTCAGGGCAGAGCAAACTACAGCATGGAACCCAGCCACTATGCAGAAGTGCCCAAGTCCATCAGCGAACAGCTCTTCGCAGAAAAAGGATTCGGCAGAAACAAGTAATTTTTATAAAAACCTTGACAAGCGCGTAATTTTTTATATAATAAAGTTATGTGCGTA
>JAFXKD010000012.1 GCA_017531925.1 Clostridia bacterium
AAAATGTCCGTAGCAGGTCCGCCCTGAGTAATAAGACCCGTCGCATAGATCTCCGTGCGAGCGATCTTCACGTTCCTGTCGCATTTTTCACCCTCAAGTGAAAGATACGCGGAAACGTAGTCAAGGGTGTATACGTCAAAATCAGCCGTATTTCCCTTTTTTCCCTTCTTAGAGGTGGTCTCGGGAAGACGGATGCCGTCATACCAATGCGCAGGCTCCTCTCCCTCTGCAAATCTCTCGGGCAGGCGCGCATATTTCATCTTCACCGCGTTGACGGCGGCAAGCTCGGGCTTGCTCTCTCCCATAGTATCGTAAAGCTCAACTATAAGCATGTCATTCCCCATCGCATAAATGCGGTCATAGGAAAGAAGCGGCAGATCCTTCTCTGTTGGCGCAATTACGAGAGTATCCATTTTCATAAGACCGAAAAATCCCTTCGCTCTCATAACGGAAACGTGTCCGAGTCCCTCTGCATCAAACGCCTCGCACACAAAGGTCATTCCCTTTGCCTTGAAGGTCTTGAATTCTCCCACACTCTTGGGCGCAAGAGTGTGGTTCTTTTTTATCAAGTCTAAGATCCTGTTCGTCATATCGTTTATTTGTCAAGCTCAACGGATGCAAGTCCCGCCTTGCTGAGAAGGTACGCGCCAAGAGCAAAGAAGCCCTGACCGAAGAAGTTTACTCCCTCAGCTATCCAGTTCATAGAAGCCTGGTCAAAATCCTTGCTTGAAAGATAGCCCATTCCAAGGCAGCAAACGAATGATACCGCAAAGATCGCAATAAGCGCGGGCTTTTTCACCTTTTTAGCAAGAATACAAAGTCCGGTATCAAGCATAGCAAGTCCGCCCACCATACCGATGATGCAGATAAGAGTGAGGGGCTCCATAGCGCGATGCGCCTTTTTGCTCTTTGCGAGCATCCATACGATCGCTATTCCCGCAAAGAGGAAGCCGAGTGTCTGTACGGGGAAAAACATCGCATCGAGCTTGTCAAAGCCACCGACACCGCAAGCCACAAGGAGCTTCCAGGTAGCCTTGAGAGTGCCTGCCATAAATACGTTAACAACGCCTGCGGCAAAGAGCGCATAAGAGCCCTTGCTCATAACGTTATAAAGATCACGAAGAAGGATGACTGCTCCTATTCCGAAAAACAGGCACGGAATATAGTCAAAGAGCGCCATTCCGATAGAAAAATCAGGCATAATATTTCCTCCTATATATTACTTCTTCTTGTTGAGGTGGTAAATAGGAAGAAGAGGAATGATAATGGGTGTCTTGTCAGCATAAGCTACGTATTCGGGGTTGTTGCCATAGCGAGCCATCTGACGCTTTTCAAGTCTCTGCGCACCGTTGAACATAATGAATACGATGCAAACGTATGCAAGGATAACCGTGAACCACTGCCAGAAGCCAACGAGGCAATCAAGAGCGGAAACGGTAACACCCGTCCAGAAAAGGATCTCGCCAAAATAGTTAGGGCAGCGAACGATCTTGTAAAGCTGCTTTGTAGCAACCATATCGGGACGCTCTGCCTTCTGAGCGGACTTCTGCTTGTCTGCAACAGCCTCAAGAATGATGCCGAATGCAGAAATAACGATACCTACCCACTGGCAAACGGAGCTTTCAGCACCGTTGAAGAGACGGAATGCAACGCCGCTCGTCTGTGCAACGTAAAGCACGCCCATAAATACCCACATAAAGAACTTAACGAAGATAGGAACCTCCTTGCCCGTTGCCTCTGCAAGTGTCTTGCGGTATGCCGCGTTCTTGATCTCACGGATGAGAAGGAAGCCGGAAAGACGGAAGCCGTATATTACGAAAAGCGCAAACTGAATGAAGTTTGCAATGCTGAAGGTGTAAACACCCATAAGCGTCATAACTGCCATAGCTACACCGATGATAGCAACGGAAAAGCCGTAGCCGATGGACATAAAGTAAACGTATTTCTTAAAACCGCAAAGACATACAAGAAGACTAAGCGCAAAGAAAATACCAAGATGAAGCCAATTCCACATAATTTTTTCTCCTATTTTATTTTTATTAGTATTTAAAATTCTGATTTATAGATAGATAGTCTGAATTGAAAGGACGCTTTTTGAAAAAAGTGGCTCAAAAACTTAATCAGCTATCGCACAATAGACATTTTGTTTGTGATAATGCGACTAAATCCGCGCAAATTGTACCAACGAGTTGGTACTGAAAATTTTTCTCGTAACCTCGAAAAATTGTAATTTGCTACACGGCACGAAGCCTATTTATGTGAGCTGATGGCTACATCTTACACAAGCAAATTACAGATTTTCGAGCCGCCTGTTAAAATGGCGAGAAAATCGTCATGTGTTGCTCCGCAACACAATTTGCGCGAAATCTTGCCGCGATAGCTCGATAAATGCTTTTTGGTTCTTTTTCTCGAAAAAGAACAATCCAAGGTCAAACTAATTACTTATTGCCGAAATAGTTATAGATATACTCTTTAAAGCTCTTGTCGCCGGTCTCGGTGTCGCCAACGAGGTCATGAGAGAGAGTCCACTTTGAGAAGAGGATGATATCGTGCTTACCAGCCTTTTTGATCTTGGGAAGGTTAGCGAGCACACCGAAGAGCCACTTGGGAGCCCATTTGATCTTGAGGGGCTTGCCTGCCGCATCAAAGCACATAGCAGCCATCTGCTCGTAGTTGTATGTTTCCTTACCGCCAACGTTGTATGTAACGTTTGTATCGTTCATATGATCAACGATGAAACGAGCGAAATCGGGGCAGTCAACAACGTTAGCCTTAACGTGTCCGTAGCCCTTGAGGAGCTGCATCTCACCCTTGTCAACGTAGGGCTTGAACACCTTAGCGATATCGTAGAAATAGCCTGTGGGACGGTAGATAACGTATTCCATGGGCTGCTTTTTGATCTCTTCCTCAACAAGATACTTCGCGTGAAGCATAGGAACCTCTTCAGCGCCGGGCTCGTCGCAGGAAATAACGGAAACGTAGTTAAATTTCTTAACACCCGCTCTCTTGCACTCCTCATAAAGATTCATATTACCCTTGTAGTCGATGTCGTAGGATGTGAAGCGAGTGGATGCGCCCGTAAGACCCATAGTTGTGATAACGACCTCTGCACCCTCGCAAAGGCCCTTGAGTGTTTCGGGATTTGTAGCATCGATAGCAACGAATGTGTATTTGCCGTCACAGCCCTCAACCTTTGTTTCCTTGAGGTCAGCGGCAACGATCTCGTGACCGTCGGCAACGAGACATTTGAGAATTTCAGCGCCAAGATTACCAAAGGCGCCTGCAAGTACAACCTTCATATTTTTTCTCCTTAAATATTAGTTAGTTGGTTTATAGATTGTACTTTTTTCGAGAAAAAAGTACCAAAACCTACTTTTTTGAGGAAAAAGTAGGCAAAAACCTTTTTATAAGGCTTCGCCAAATATAAATTCAACTTCGACTCTGCAATACTGTATTGCTATCACAAAGGCAACGCTTGACAGTAGCAAATTACTGTTTTTCGAGGCAACGAGAAAAACGTTATGTGTCAACTTGTTGACACAATTTGCGCGAATTCAGTGGACTTAGCACACACTTTACGGCTTCTGCGCGTAGCTATTTAAAGCTTTTGCGGAGCTTTTCTCGAAAAGCGACTCTTTCTTTTCTAACTTTCTATTATTTCTTCTTATTCTTCTCTTTCGCGCGCTTGTCGTTGATAATCTGCATTTCCTTAGCGGTAATAAGAGTAACGTTATTCTCCTTAGCCCAGTCAACGCAGCCCTTAAGAACGACTGAAAGGAACACACGCGGAACGCCGAGGATGGTTTCAAGAGCATCGTCTGTGAATTTAACAACGTCGTCTGCGCGGTCTGCGGCATAACGGACGGACTCAAGAGATGCTTTTCTCACCTGAAGAAGCTCCGCTCTCATTCTTGTCTTTCTGTGGAACCAGAAATTCTTGGAATCGCGGTAGCCGTAGTCAACGGGGAGCGCGGGGAAATCGCCCGCCTTAACGCCGCGGATGATCGCGTCGCTGTACTTCTTCTTCATAAGGATCTTGTCGATCTTAAGGATGAAGTGCGCGCCGAACTTACTTGTGATACCGTTGAAATCGTGATAGGGTCCCTCATAACCGTTAAGCTCACCGGGAAGATCCTTGTCTGCACCGTCAAGCTCACGAACCCAAGTACATTCGATAGCCTGAATAGCATCGGTAAGCACCATAGGTCTCTTGTCATCGGGATTCTGCTCCTCGATCATACTCTTTTCGAGTCTGAATTTGCACTTGGGCATCTTATCGGACGGCTTATCACCGGGCCAGGAGAGCTTAACTGCTTCCTTAAAGGTCTTGGGATTGTCATCGATGAAGTTGAGAGTGCATTTTCCGTTTCTGAGAATGTTCTGCGCCGTGTTGGATGAGTTACGGCAGGAAAGGAGCATTGCGTAATAATCCTTGCCCGCAACGTAATAGGGCTGAACGAGTGAGTAGGGTCCAAGTGTCGTTGTGCCGTCCTCACAGAGAGTGGAAATAATAACCGTGGGCATAGGGAAAAACAGAGATGTCTGATAGAAGTTATCCACTATGCGAAGATTTTCAAAGCTGCTCATTTTGATCTTTCTCCTTTAAAATATATAAATTATTTTACGAACAATTTTGTAAATACGGAAGCAAGCTCCCCGTACGTTTTACCTGCAGTTACCCAGGTGAGAGTGGATTCCGCAACGAATAGCGAAAGAAACTCCGCATCCTCATATCCGCCAGCAATGCACGCGCTCTTTATGGGCTCGGCGATCTGCGCTCTTAAAACCTTGTGATATGAGCCAACGCTTGCGTTAAACGATTTTATCGCTTCGTTCGCGGTAAATATCTTTTTGTTGCTTTCAATAAACTGTGAGATCTCATCGCAAAGCATTTGCGTAACTGCAAGAGGATCGTTCTCCCCTTCACTTTCGGCTATGACTCTGGAGATCCTCTCCTGCCAATCCTCAAGAAGGAATGTGGCTATGAGGACGTCCTTTGATTTGAAGTAATTATAGAAGGTGCCGAGTCCAAGTGAGCATCCTCTCGCGATATTTCGGATGGTCACGCTCTCGTATCCGCTTTCTTCGATCTGACGCTTCGCCTCTGCAATGATCTTTTCTCTTACGTTTTCAATAATCTTTGGCAATTTTTAATCCTCCTTTACTTTATGAACTCGTTCATAATGATTATACACACTCAAAGTGGGATTGTCAAGAATTTATCAAACTTTTTTCGAGTTTTTTCTTAGAAATTTTCACCCGCCCCTCCCGTATCTTTGTGCATTTTGACGAATGTTTTTTTAACTCAATTCCTTAAAATTCCATCAGATTTTGACATTTTTTGACTTTTTAACCAAACATACACCCCGATTATCTAATTCTCAGTAAAAAAACTTTGTTTATTATTGACAAATCAATATATATGTTATATAATGTAACAAGACTACTAAATATAGAATAGATAAATAGATTTATACGTTACACAGGAGGTATAACAATGGATTTTAAACAATGGCAGGGCTTCCAGGGAGAAACGTGGAAGCATGAGATCAACGTTCGCAATTTTATCAAGAAAAACTACACGCCCTATCTTGACGATCCCGACTTTCTCTGCGGTCCGACCGAGAGAACGAAGAGAGCTATGGACAAGCTCAACGCGCTTCTCAAGGAGGAGATGAGCAAGGGCGGTGTGTTGGATATAGACGTCACAAAAACCTCAACTCTCACGTCACACGCGCCGGGATATCTCGACAAGGATACAGACATTATCGTGGGACTTCAGACAGATGCTCCCCTTCGCCGCGCGGTAAACCCCTTCGGCGGAATGAGAATGGCAAGAAGCGCGTGCAAGGCGTACGGCTATGAAGTGTCAGATACGATCGAGGAAGAGTTCAGATATACTAAAACGCATAACGACGGCGTTTTCAGCATATACACCGATGAGATAAAGGCTCTGCGCCACTGCGCGCTTCTCACAGGACTTCCCGATGCATACGGACGCGGAAGGATCATAGGCGACTACCGCCGCATCGCGCTTTACGGCGTCGATTATCTTATCGCGAATAAAATGGGCGATAAGGCATTCTACGGCAAGATGCCCATGGACTTTGAAAATATGAGAAACCTCGAGGAGCTTCACGATCAGATAAAGGCTCTTGAGGACCTTAAGAAAATGGCTGCAAGCTACGGCTTCGATATTTCCGTTCCCGCATCCAACGCGCGCGAGGCAATACAGTGGACGTATTTCGGATATCTCGGCGCAAACAAGGAGCAGAACGGCGCGGCAATGAGCTTTGGAAGATGCAGCACGTTCTTTGATATCTACATTGAAAAGGATATAAGGGAGGGCAAGCTTACGGAGAGCGAGGCTCAGGAGCTTATTGACGATCTCGTTATCAAGCTCAGAATGGCGCGCCACTTAAGAACTCCCGAGTATAACGAGCTTTTCGGCGGCGATCCCATGTGGATAACGGAAAGCGTGGGCGGTATGGGCGAAACCCATAAAACGCTCGTCACCAAGACCTCTTACAGAATACTCAATACCCTCTATAATCTCGGACCCGCTCCCGAGCCCAACCTCACGGTGCTTTGGAGTGAGGCGCTCCCCACCCCCTTCAAGAGATTCTGCGCAAAGGTATCGATAGATACCGCGTCAATTCAGTATGAGAACGATGATCTTATGCGCCCCATCTTTGGCGACGACTATGCTATCGCGTGCTGCGTTTCCGCTATGAAGGTCGGAAAGCAGACACAGCTCTTCGGTGCAAGGACAAATCTTGCAAAGCTACTTCTTCTTGCTATAAACGGCGGTGTTGACAATATGTTCGGCACCTGCGTAGGCCCCAAGATGCCCGTTATGGACGATATGTACCTTGATTACGAAAAGGTGTATGACCGCTTTAAGGTATATCTCGCTTGGCTCTGCGAGGCTTACGTAAAAACGATGAATATCATCCACTACAGCCACGACAGATATTCTTACGAAAAACTCCAGCTCGCGCTCCACGATACTGAGGTTGAAAGACTCATGGCATTCGGCATAGCAGGCTTCTCAGTAATAGTTGACTCCCTTTCCGCGATCAAATACGCGAAGGTAAAGCCCATTAAGAACGGCGCAGGACTCATAGTTGACTTTGAGATCGAGGGCGACTTTCCCAAATACGGCAATGACGATGACCGTGTTGACGAGATCGGACAGAAGATAATCAGAAGAATGATGATGGAGCTTCGCAAAACCCCCGCATACAGAGACGCGACCCACACTCTTTCCGTGCTTACGATCACCTCAAACGTGGTTTACGGTAAGAAGACCGGCGCAACTCCCGACGGAAGAAAGGCAGGAGAGCCCTTCGCACCCGGTGCTAATCCAATGCACAACAGAGAGCAGAACGGCGCGCTTGCATCCCTCAACTCAGTTTCCAAGATGCCTTACAGCGATGCTATGGACGGCATATCCAATACCTTCTCCATCGTTCCCGACGCGCTTGGAAAGGATGAGCAGTCAAGAGTTAATAACCTCACCGACATTCTCGACGGATACTTCCGCAGAAATGCTCACCACCTCAATGTTAACGTTCTCAACCGCGAAACACTCGTTGACGCCTACGAGAACCCCGAAAAATATCCCAACCTCACCATCCGTGTTTCCGGATACGCGGTAAACTTCACCCGCCTTTCCAAGGAGCAGCAGAGAGAGGTTATCTCAAGAACGTTCCATGAATCAATGTAATGATATAAAGGGCAGAATCCACTCGTTCCAAAGCCTTGGAACGGTGGACGGCCCCGGAGTCCGCTCCGTAATATTTATGCAGGGCTGTCCTCTGCGATGCGTCTGCTGTCACAATCCCGATACGTGGGATTTTTCGGGCGGCGAAGAAAAGAGCGCGGACGAGCTTTGTGAAAGAATCCTGCGATATAAGGGATATTTCGGCTCGGAGGGCGGTGTTACCGTCTCGGGCGGCGAGCCTCTTATGCAGGCAAAATTCTTAACAGAGCTTTTCAAAAAATTAAAGCGCCACGGCATACACACGGCTCTCGACACGAGCGGATGTATTCTCGATGAGAACGCAAAAGAGCTTCTCGAATATACCGATCTCGTTCTCCTCGACTTTAAATATACGAATGAGGCAGATTATCTTCAATACACGAAAATGGAGATGGGTCGCGCAGTGGATTTTCTCGAATACCTTGAAAAAATAAAAAAGCCCACGTGGATAAGATACGTGGTGATTCCCTCGCTAAACGACAACGATGAGTCGCTTAGCAAAATATTTGATCTTGGAGCGCAGTATTCATGCATCAAAAAGACAGAGCTTCTTCCCTTCCGTAAGCTCTGCCTTGAAAAATATGAGGAAATGGGGATCGATTTTCCGCTCAAGAATACCCCCGAGGCAAAGCAGAGCTTCATCGACGAAGCCTATAAAAAATACGAAAAGTCCCTCTCTTAAGGGACTTTTCTTTTTTTATTCAGCAGTTGTGTATTCGGGGCAATTTTCAAGCGTGTCGAAGTAATAGCCCTCATCTATAAGATGGTCAAGGATATCGGGAAGCACGTCGGTCATTGCCTTTTTATCGTGCATCAAAAGGATCAGCGGCTTATTTTTGCCCTTTGCGCCTTCAAGGCCTTCCTTCACCGAGCGCATAAAGTAATCCTTGTCGCTCTCGCCCGCAAGACGGTAGCTGTCATCCGCATCGTTGGTAAGGATCGTCCAATCGTAAACCTTGTAGCCCTCTCCCCTTATAGCATTGATGTATTCGAGCGATTCATCGCCAAAAATAATACCGTTGCTCTCCGTTCCGCCGGGAAAACGTATGTATTTTCCGATCGAGCCATATTTATCCTTGCCCAATATGTTTTCAAGAGCCGACTCAAATTCCTTCACGTCGGAGATAAAATCGTCGGTCGAATCGTATATCTTTCCAAAATCGTGACTGTAGCTGTGGCACGCGATAAGATGTCCCTTTTCGTAAAGCTCATTTACAAAATGAGATCTGTCATTCTTTACCATCTGATATCCCGCAAGGAAGAACGTAGCCTTCACGCCGTACTCGTCAAGAACGTCGAGCAACTCCTCGGTTGTGTAATACACAGTCATATCAAGATCGTATCTTACCATCGGCCCGTCGTCAAAGGTGAGATATATCACCTTGTCCGTGCCCACCTCGTTTGCGTGCAACTTAACGGTCGTGCCTATTTCATAGAGCCTTTTGCCGTCCTCGTCCTTGCCCGTGTATTCGACCCTCTCAACACGGTTCGCAACGCGCGACTGCGTGGGGATCACCTCGTATGAGATATCGAGCGAATCAAGCGTCTCCTTCGCACTCTCAAGAGGCATATTTTCAAGAGCGGGAAGCTCCATATACTGCGTCTGCGGATCGGTATTTGCCGCCGGATATTCAAGATTGTTCATAAGAGTCAAGGCAAGCACGAGCATTATCAGCACAAGCACGCTAAGCACCGTGACAAGCTTCATCGTCTCAACCTGATCCTTCTTAAAATTACGGTTCATTTCGGTTTCCTTTACAAATTAATATCATTATCCTGCATATTGTACCATTTTTTAAAGAATTTTACAATATAAATTTTAAAAAAGCGTGAATATTTTTCATAAAACCTTGAAAAACCAAAGCGAAAATGATAAAATAAATCCATATTATTTTATTTTTCACCAAGGAGGTAATAAAATGAATTTTTCTGAATTCTTAAATTCAAGAAGGGATGCGTGCCGCGCTCTCGTTTCTGAGCTTGGCAAGAACTTTGCCTACGTAACGGTGCTAGGCTCGGACGTCAAATCCACAGCGATACGCGTCAACCGTAACACCTCGGATATAGGCGAGGGCGGAGCGGCTGAATGCGGCTTCGTTGTAAAGATGCATAACGGTCGCGCCTTCTTTGAATATTCACTTGACGATATCACGGGCGATATCCCCGCTCTTGCGAAGAGGATAGTCGATTCCGTAAAGGTGGAGGACTCGATTATTGATAAAGAGATCTCCGTAAAGCTCCCCGCAGATGAGTCAATGGTAAGATCCTTCTCACGTGAGTGCGATTTCGATAATTATTCCGATGAGGAGCTTCTTAAAAAATGCACGGAGATACGCGACGCCATTCTTTCAAAGAGCGATAAGCTTCTTAATGCAATGGTAGCTATAATGCCCTTCACCGTTTCAAAGCTCTTCATATCCAAGAACCGCGAGCTTGACCAGTTCTATTCCTGGGTAAACGTTATGGCTGTGGGAGTTTACCGCGACAGCGGTAAAATGGTTATGGCGCGCGAGGGCACTTACTCCAACCTTATGAGCGAGGCTCTTGCCGAGATGCCCTCACACCTTGACAGACTCGTGGAAAAATGCGAAAAGCTTGCAAATGCAAAGCCCATAGTACCCGGTGTTTATGACGTTATCACGGATCCCTCCATTTCGGGACTTATCGCGCACGAGGCATTCGGCCACGGCGTTGAGATGGATCAGTTCGTTAAGGACAGAGCGCTCGCAAAGCATTACGTCGGCGACTACGTAGCATCCCCCATCTGCAATATGCACGACGGCGCGGCGGCTACCTTCTCCACGGCATCATATTTCTTTGACGACGACGGAGTTTTAGCTCACGATACGCAGATAATCAAGGACGGAATACTCGTCGCGGGCATCTCAGACCTCGTTTCCGCAACCGAGCTTGGCACGGAGCCCACGGGTAACGGTCGCCGTCAGTCCTATAAGAGAAAGGCTTACTCCCGTATGACAAACACCTTTTTCTCTCCCGGTAAGGATAAGCTTGAGGATATGATAGCATCCATAAAGCACGGCTATATGCTTTTTGAAACTAATAACGGTATGGAGGACCCCAAGAACTGGCAGATCCAATGCACCGCCGAATACGGAATCGAGATAATCGACGGCAAGCTCACGGATAATTACGTTTCCCCCGTGGTAATGAGCGGAAGCGTACCCGAGCTTCTCAAGTCCATCTCAATGGTCTCCGACGATTTCAAGATCATCGGCGCAGGAAGCTGCGGTAAGGGATATAAGGAATGGGTACGCGTTTCCGACGGCGGACCCGCATTGAAGGTGAGGGTGAAATTGGCATGATGAACAGAGTTATAAATATACTTAAAAGCACAAGCGGAATATCCGATTGGAAGGTAAATTCCACAAAAACGGAGTCAACGGAGCTTTTCTTCGTTCACAAGAGCCTTGAGACCGTCAGAAGCACGGATACCACCGACCTTAAGGTAACGGTTTACGTAGCGCACGACGGTGCTCTCGGTGAAGCGAGCTTTTCCGTATATTCATCCTATAATGATGAAAAGATCGCGGAAGAGATCGAAAAAGCAAAGAAAAAAGCGGGCATAATTGCAAATCAGAGCTATTCTCTGCCCGAAAACGAGAGCGGAGAGTACGCGGCAAATTCAAATTTTGCAGACTACGACCCCCGCAAGCTCGCATCCCTTATCGCAGAAGCGGTATTTGAAGCCGACTGCACAGAGGGCGGCTCGCTCAACGCGACCGAGATATTCGTATATCGCGACACAGTGACCGTAAAGAACAGCCGCGGCATCGATAAAACACAGATAAAATATCGCGCTATGGTTGAGACCATCCCCACCTTTAACGGTGAGGAGAGCGTTGAGCTTTACGAACAGTACAATTTCACGGAATTTGACCGTGAAGCAATCACCGCGGAGATTTCAAAAAGGATGCGCGAGGTTCGTGACAGATACGAGGCAAAGCCTCCCGTGGAAAAGCTCGTTTGCCCCGTTGTTCTGGATGCTCCCGAGCTTGAGCAGCTCGTGGGCAACTATATTGGAAGCCTTAATTTCTCGTCCGTATATCAGCACTCAAACGCGTTCTCCGTTGGTGACGATATCCAGAAGGATGCAAAGGGCGACCGCCTTACTCTCTCAATGCGCGGCAGGATCATAGGCAGCGTTCGTTCGTCCGCCTTTGACGGCGACGGCGTAACACTTGTTGACCGTGAGATAATCAAGGACGGCGTTGGGGTGGCTCTTTGGGGCGGTACGAGATTTGCTCAGTATCTCGGCGAAGCTCCCACGGGAAACCTCGGTTGTATATCCCTCGCGTGCGGAACTCTTACCGACGAAGAAAAAAGAAAAGCACCCTATTTCAGATGCGCATCAATGTCGGGACTTCAAGTCGATATCTATAACGATTATATCGGCGGCGAGGTACGTCTCGGCTATTATTTCGACGGTGAGCGAGAGATCCCCGTAACGGGTATCTCCATCAGCGGTAAGCTCAGCACCGCTATCGCGAATATGCGCCTTTCAAACGAAGCGACCACCTATGAGGACTACAACGGCCCTAAGTGCGCGCTCCTTAACGGCATCGAAATTGTATAAACCCAAAACCACCTCGCAAGAGGTGGTTTTTTAAGTTAGTTAGATAAGGATCGTTCTTTTTTAAAAAAAAGAACCAAAAAACTTTTATAGCGCTTTGCCCGACAGCCATATAGTCTGCACTAACTCCACTAAATCCGCGCAAATTGTGTTGCGGAGCAACACGAAAAGATTTTTAAAGCATTTTTACAGGCGCTTTAAAAATCTGCAATTTGCTACTGTGCGAATAGCCATATAAAACGCAGAATGGCTACGCACTAACTCGTGTAGGGGTCGACGGTCTCGCCTGCGGGCTCGGTCCACTCGCGTTCTAACAGTCCCCCGGACTGTTATTCATTACGCTCGTGCCGCTTCGCTACCCCGACGACCCGAGCAAACCTCCGCCCACCGCGAACGCCCCATCAACACGTCATCGCGCCGCGCGTAGAATTTTGTGGTTATCCCAAATAATAGTGGCGCGCCAGCAAAATGGCTATACGTCATCCTGAGCGCTGGGGTTCCCCGAAGTGAGCAACGCGAGCTTTGGGGGTTCGCAGCGGGGGCAACGCCCGAGACGAAGTTTTGGAAGTGGAGCATCGCGGAACGGACAAAACCAAGCGCTTGGCGCGCAGGGATCTACGAAGAAGTCTTTGTGACTTTCCATAGACAAAGTTACTTTCCTCCCGCAAACCGGCGGGAGCAAGCCCCCGCCCTACGTTGAGGGCAACGGTACAACCCTTGCCTCCCTCTGTCGAGGGAGGAGATTTTCGAAGAAAATCGGAGGGCGTTTTTAAAGAAAACAATGAGGACCACGAAGTGGTGGTGGGAGAGTTTTAAAGGCAAAGTTACTTTTCCCACGGATACGGGCGCACACAGTGCGCCCCTACAAGTTTGTACGGCTACCCAGCAACCCTGAAAGCCTACGCTAACTATTCCCCTCGGGGGTGAAGAGGTGAGCAAGTGAAAACATCACAGCGCGATGTTTTCACGATGCGAAGGAGCCAAAGCAAGAAGCTTTATGAGCGAATTATTCGCGAGATAAAGCGACTATGCGACGCGACCGAAGACCGCGAAAGCGGTCGGGGAGGGGGCGGGGCGTAGCGGGACGGATAACCCCCACGGCTACGCACTCTCAAAACAAATTTTAGAAAAATCAAATCCCCAATTTGATTTTTCGTAGCTTTGAAGTAGCAATACCGACTGTCGTGCTTGCACGTAAGGGCGGGATTGATGCTTCAAAACCGCCAATTCGCTCGCGAATGGGCGAAAATTTGTGCCGACTCAGCATCAACCAAGCGATCGTTTTGCCTACTTTTTCCAAAAGTAGGCGCCCAAGCGGCGCGAGCGATCCAAAATCAAACTCTCTTCCCCAAAAATACAAATAAATAACGCATATTTTGCACCCACAGTAGAATTTTTGCACTTTATTTTGCACCTTTTACCCTTTACAAGCATAAATTTTTGCTGTATAATAAAAGCATCAAAACAAAACGAAGAAAGGATTTAAAATTATGATCGTTTTATTAATCGCAGCGGCACTTGTTGCCGGCACAGTAATTTTCGCGATTTTCGCTGCCAAGAAAAAGAATTCCACGGGCAAGCTTCCCGTAATTCCCACAGCACTTGCTGTAATTTTTGCAATCGCGCTCTGCATAGTTCCCATGTCAATTCACATTGTTGAAACGGGCGAGATAGCAGTCGTCAAGCACATGGGTGAGGCTCGCGCCGTAAAGACTGCGGGTATGCACTTTGACCTTTGGATCACAGAGCAGTATGATTACTATGACGCAAAGGTTCAGAACGTTGAGATAACCACACAGGCTTATTCAAGCGACGCGCAGACTATGGATATCGCAATGACGCTCCAGTTCCAGATCTCAACCGAAAAGGCAATCGAGATCGCAAAGCAATACGGTAATCTCGACGCGCTTGAGAGCAGGATCGAGGCAATCGCCGTAGAAAAAACCAAATCCGTGCTTTCATCCTACAAGGCTATGGATATCATCTCCGACCGTGCTTCTATGTCACCGAGAGTTGAAGACGCTATCATCGGAGCGATCACGGATGAATATTTTGTAAACGTATCAACCGTAGTTCTCACAAATATTGATTTCTCAACCGCATTCGAAAAGGCTGTTGAGGAAAAAATGATCGCCGAGCAGAAGAAACTCCAGGCGGAGTACGAGAACGAAATGAAGATCGCTGCCGCAGAGGCAGAGGCTAAGGCGGCAATTCAGAAGGCTGAGGGTGCTGCTCAGGCAGAGCTTATCGCTGCCGAAGCACAGCGCGACGCGCAGGTAGAGCTTGCTCGTGCAGAGGCGATATCCATTCAGCTCAAATCCGTCGAGATCGCCCGTGCGCTCGGATTTAATATAATTGAGAGCGAGGGTGTAAACGAGGACGGTATTGCCGTTATCGAATACACAATCGACTTCACAGGAAAGAGCGAAGAAGAGATCGCGCTCATCACGGATTACATAAAATATATGGAATACCTTGCTAAATGGGACGGCAAGCTTCCCACAGTTATGAGCGGTGACGGCGCAAGCATTATGATCCCCGTCGATCCTCAGGCTTAATTTTGACGATATAATATCAGGGGTTCTCCCCGAAGAAAAACACTAAAACTGAAAAGGAGAAAAACTATGCCATTCATTCCAATCATTGTTGTTACCGTTATAATTCTTATGGCAATACTATTCGTTGCGGTCGGATATCTCAAAGCACCGCCCGACCAGGCTTACATAATTTCCGGTCTCGGACCCAAGAGAATACTCGTTGGTAAAGCGGGCTGGCACATTCCCTTCTTTGAGAGAGTCGATAAGCTCTCCTTGAGAGTAATGCAGATCGACATCAAAACGTCCGAGTCTATCCCCACAAATGAATTTATCAACGTTCGCGTGGACGGTGTTGCAAACGTAAAGATCTCCTCCGACCCCGCAATGCTTGAAAGATCCTCAGAAGCGTTGCTCAATAAGAATACCGCTGAGATCATAGCTATCGTTACTCAGGTTATGGAGGGTAACCTCCGTGAGATCGTCGGCGCCGTAGGACTTAAGGATATGGTTCAGGACAGACAGGGCGTTGCCAAGAAGATAACCGAAAACGTAGTTCCCGATATGGAAAAGCTCGGTATCGAAGTAGTAAACTTCAACATTCAGAACTTTACCGACAGCGCAAATACAATTGAAAATCTCGGTATCGACAACGTTGAGAAGATCCGCAAGGACGCTCAGATAGCAAAGGCTAACGCGCAGAGAGACATCTCCATCGCAGAGGCTCAGGCTCGCCAGGAGACCAATAAGGTGCAGGTAGAGGTAGATAAGGCTATCGCAAGACAGAACGCAGATCTCTCCATCGCGCAGTCCGAAATGCAGAAGGAAGCCGACATCAAGCGCGCAGAAGCGGACGCGGCTTACGCTATTCAGCACCAGTCACAGAGAAAGACCATCGAGATCGAGACCGAAAACGCGAATATCGCAAAGGCTGCCAAGGAGGCAGAGCTTGCCGAACAGCGCATAGCGATCAAGGAAAGAGAGCTTGACGCGCAGATCCGTAAGCAGGCTGACGCTATGAAGTATAAGCTCGAGCGCGAGGCGGAGGCTGACCTTATCCGCAGAACTAAAGAGGCTGAGGCAAGCAGGATCGAAGCCGAGCAGGCTGCGATCGCGCGCAAGGCGGAGGCTGAGGCTCTTAAATATTCAATGGAGCAGGAGGCTGCGGGTATCCGTGCCAAGGGACTTGCAGAGGCTGAGGCTATTGAAAAGAAGGCAGAGGCTCAGAAGAAGATGGGCGAAGCATCCGTTCTTGAGATGTACCTCGCAGCTCTTCCCGAGATCGTTAAAAACGCCGCAGAGCCCCTTTCTAAGACCGATAAGATCGTTATGTACGGCGATGGTAATTCAACTAAGCTTATGAAGGACGTTATGTCCTCCACAAATCAGATCTTTGAAGGAGTTAAAGAGGCAACCGGACTTGATATGCAGTCAATGATCAGCGGATTCGTTGGCGGCAAGGCTGCAAGCGACTCAAATAATTTCAATAAATAAGAATTAAAGTGCCGACTCAAAAGAGTCGGCACTTTTTTATTTTTATCATTCTATTTATCAAACCTCGGCGTAAACTCCTTTTTAGCGGACTCCCTGCCCTGCGAAAAGCCGTCAAAGCCAAGGGAGAGCGCGTAATTCAGCACGTCCTCGTATTCAAAGCTCGTAAGACGCCTCTTGAGATTTTTGGGCGCATCCGCATCCGCAAAATCGGTCGTGTATTGACGCATAAGCGAAAGAGTGACCTCACCAGCGGGCAGAATTTCCGAAATGCATTTCAAAACTGCCTTCGAGTCCTCTCGGCACGCGGGCAGGACTAAGTGGCGCACTATGAGCCCGCGCACAGCGATCCCCTTTTCATCAAGCACTAATTTTCCAGCCTGACGGTGCATCTCACAGATCGCCTCACCCGCAATTCTTGCGTAGTCGGGCGATGCGGAATACGATCTCGCCAAATCTTCACCAAAATATTTGAAATCGGGCAAATAGACGTCAATAAGTCCGTCAAGCGCGCGCAACGTGTCAAGACTCTCATATCCGCCGCAATTATAAACTATCGGGATGACTAACCCCTCTTTTTTCGCTTTCTCAAGCGTCCTTGCAATAAAGAAGGCATACGGCGTGGCGGTAACAAGATTGATATTGTGCGCGCCCCTGCCCTGAAGCTCAAGCATTTTTGCGATAAGCTCGTCCTCGGTGTATCGCTTTCCTGCGATCGAGCGGCTGATGTCCCTGTTCTGACAGAATACACACTTCAAATTACAGCCCGAAAAGAAGATCGCACCCGATCCTCCGCTACCGCTGATGCAGGGCTCCTCCCAGAAATGAAGATCGGCAGAGCCTATAACGTATTCGTTCGTAGCGCCGCAAAATCCGAGCTCGCCTGAATTCCTGTCCACCGCACAACCGCGCGGACACATAAGACATTTCGCCATCTCTCTGCCTCCTTTTCAAAACTTCACTCAAATTATACACTTTTTCTCCCCTTTTTTCAAGTATTTAATTGATTTCGCAGAAAAATTGATGTATAATTGAAATATAATACTGAAATATAATCATTTGTTTCGCACATACGTTAACATTACCGCACCACCACGGCTACACACCACACAAAACAAATTTTAGAAAAATCAGATCCCCGATTTGATTTTTCGTAGTTTTGAAGATACGATATCAGCCGTCACGCTCGCGTGTAAGGATGATATCGGAGCTTAAAAACCGATAAAACGCCCGCGTTTTATCGAAAATTTGTGTAAAATCTGCTCAAACCAAGCCATTAAAGTTTTTGCGGAGCTTTTTTCAAAAAGCGACAATCCAAATCCACTAACTTTTAATACCAAAACCATTTAGCCGCTTTTCTTTGACACCGTAAGCGCAAAGAAAAGCTAACAAAAGAAACGCTGAATGCAGGGCTGCGCGCCCCGCACCCGCGCCACTACGCGTGGAGCGCCTACTTTTGAAAAAGTAGGCAAAACATCAGCGCGAAGCGCGGTGCGAACACAGTGCTAAGCCATATCAAACAACCCAATCCCACAAAGGAGAACCATATGAAGATCAAAACCGCCGAGATCCTCTGCGTCGGCACGGAGCTGCTGCTCGGAGAGGTCGTAAACACAAACGCCGCATACATCTCGCAGGAGCTTGCACGCCTCGGAATTTCCGTCTATCACACAAGTGTGGTTGGCGACAATCCCGAAAGACTGAAAAAAGCGGCATCCGATGCGCTGAACAACGCCGACCTGCTGATCCTTACGGGCGGACTCGGTCCCACGTACGACGATCTGACAAAGGAGACCGTCGCATCCCTTTTGGGACTTCCAATGGTCCGCGACGAGAAGATACTTGCCAAAATTGAAGAATTTTTCGTTTCCTGGGGCATAAAAATGCCCGAAAACAACGCAAAGCAGGCGGATATCCCCTTAGGCGCGCTCCCAATTCCAAACAAAACGGGCACCGCCCCCGGAATTTTCATCGACAACGGCAAAAACGTGGTCGTTCTCCTCCCCGGCCCGCCCTTTGAAATGAAGCCGATGTTCTCCGATTTCGTATTTCCCCGCCTGCGACAGATGAGCGACAAGGTGCTTGTCTGCCACAATATCCACATAATGGGTATGGGCGAGAGCGAGGTCGAGACCCACCTTCTGACCCTTATGCAGGAT
Organism: Clostridia bacterium; assembly: GCA_017531925.1. Classification (GTDB taxonomy): domain Bacteria; phylum Bacillota; class Clostridia; order Oscillospirales; family CAG-272; genus RGIG4608. Next base: position 18,541 of record JAFXKD010000012.1, read on the forward strand.
AGCACTAATCCCACACTTGCCCCCTATGCTAAGGAGGGCGAGATGAGATTGCGCGTCGGCGCGCTCGCAGAAAGCGAAGCAGAGGGCGAAAAAATGTGCGAAGAAATGATCGAAAAGGTCAAAAACAGCCCCGTAGGTCCTTATATCTACGCGCTTGACGCCGAAAATATAGAAAAATTGCTCGTTAGCACCCTTAAAGAAAAGGGACTCACCCTCTCGGTCGCCGAGAGCTGCACGGGCGGATATCTTGGAAAAAGAATAACCGACGTCCCCGGCTCCTCTGCTGTCTTTGTTGGCGGCTTCATTACCTATTCAAATGAGACAAAATCCGCCCTTCTCGGCGTATCACCGGAAACACTTAAAAAGCACACCGCTGTTTCCGAGCAGACTGCAATAGAGATGGCTCGCGGCGCAAGAAAAATACTAAAAACAGATATCGCCGTCTCCGTAACGGGAGAGGCAGGTCCCACACCCGACCCCTCAACGGGCTGTGAAGTGGGAACAGTATATATCGGGCTTTCCGCAAATAATACGGAATATGCAACGCGTGTCTATATCTCCCGCCACCGCGACAGAGAGTATATCCGCAAGGTTGCCTCAAGCCGCGCTATGAGGGAAATTTTGAAATTTTTATCAAAAAATGGATAAAAGTTTACAAATTCACAACATTTTAATTACAATTTGTTTAAAAATTCCCTTGATTTTTCAAGGATTTTCCTATATAATATACATAAGCATAAATGCTTAATGATCCTGTAACATATCTAAACATTTGAGAAAACGTACGTTACAGCCGGAAATTTGGATTTGTTTTTAGTTTTTTCTCTCCTCAAATCATTCCGGTGACCCCTGCCCTTTTATCACAAAACGGCAGCTAAACCTCCACCACCAGTAACCACGTTTTCTCAAATGTCCTTTTTTATTTTCAGCCAAAACCGTATATTTTTTAAAAGAAAGCGCCGCGCGGCGCTTTTTTTGTGTTGACAACAAAAAATTTTTATGAGATAATAAAATTACCAAATAATGAAACGAGGTAAAGAAAATGAAAAACCGTTATCTTAGGCTTTTAGCACTCATCCTCGCGGCGATGATATTCGCAACGTCCTGCTCACTGCTCGAATTTTTCGGCATAGGAAGCACCACAACGCAGAGCTCATCGTCTTCATCGACCTCGTCCACGTCGGACGGTACAAACGGCGGCGATCCCGTCATCAAAAACGATGCTACCCCCACCATATTCCTCGCGGGCGACTCCACAGTAAAGACCTACGAGGACGCGCAGTACATCGGCGGTTGGGGTCAGTTTCTCCCTCTCTTCCTTGACGAGAGCATAACCGTTGTAAACGCGGCTCAGGGCGGCAGAAGCTCGCGCTCATTCATCAACGAGGGCAGACTTTTCAACATTGACGATCCCGACTACAAATACTCCTTCTCTCAGAACGACGGAAACTCCATTGAGGACACGATAAAGGAGGGCGATTTCCTCTTTATCCAGTTTGGTCATAACGATGATGCCTCAAAGATTTCAAATTATTCCACGATTTTTGACAGAATGGTGCCCCTCGGCGAGCCGGATGAAAACGGAATCTATCCCACGACCCCCGCAGAAAAGGTTCCCACCTCCACTCTTCCCGAGGAATATACCGATAAGGCGACCGATTCCGAGAAATCAAAGGCTCTTTCGGAGATAGCCAAATACGGCTCCGAATACTACGCATACAATAGCGGCGGCACATATAAATGGTACTTAAAGCAGTATATCGATTTTGCGAGAAGTGTTGGCGCGATCCCCGTTCTCGTAACTCCCGTTGCAAGAGTTAAATTCAGCAGCAACGTGATAATAGGCGGAGCGGGACTCCACGGAGCTAACTTTGCCTACGTTGAGGCGGTAAGACAGCTTGCTAAGGAGGAAAACTGCCTTCTTATCGACCTTTTTGCAGAGAGCAAGACCATACTTGAAACGGCTACACCCGCCTATGCAAATTATCTTATGGCGCTCAAGCCAAACGATCTCACGGGTGAGTGGCCCGCAGGCTACGATGCAGCGTACGGCAATACCGACGCGGGATACACGGGCATCGAAGCGACCCACTATAATAAATATGGCGCATTTATCCAGGCTGCAAAGGTAGCGGAGCTGATCCTTCATACCGAGGACGAAGCAGCGGACGGCGAGCGCTTCAATTTCACAGATCACGTCCTCACAGAACCCCGTGAATACGTTGATCCCTCAAATCTCATCGGCAAAACTACCGTTGCGGCAATCGAGGGACTGTTTGAAACGGTAAAGGTCACAAATCCCGACAGGTCCTACCCCTCGGCTACGGAGATAGTAGAGCCTATCGATGCTCTTGCTTCTCTTGGCGAAGTTAGCGCGGAAAACTACCTTGAGCTTCAAGTAAAATGCGAGGAGATCAGGGCAAAGTACGACGCGCTCAATGTTGACGACAGACCCGCCGTCACAAATCTTTCAGTCCTTGAGAAATACGAGGCGGATATCGACGCTCAGATAGAGGCTAACAGACCAAAGCCCACAAAGGTCGTCATATTCAGCGCGAGCGATCTCTTGCTCGATACGTATGATGCAACGGTCGAGGAGCAGGGCTTCACGATCGTCGGAACGAGCGATAAAAAAATGGAAAAGAAAAAAGTTGCCGTAACCTTCTCCCACGGCGGCGAGACATATACCACAACGCACGGTCTCAGCGTTGGCGGAAAGGCTACCTTCGGCAAAAACAGATACGTGTCCTTCACCGTTGAAGGCGCGTGCAGAGTAACGGTTGCCGTGCAGTCCTCCAATGCTGCAGAGGCAAGAGTTCTCTCCCTTGCAAATTCCTCCAATACCGTTATCGGCTCCTATGAAGCAGGAACGAGCGTAACCGTTTCTACACTCGACATCGACAGCGCAGGCACGTATTCAGTAGGAAGCGCAGGCAGCGGAATGTACATTTACTATATCATTATCGAGTATTTCGATTAATAACCCAAAAATGCGGAGGCGCAAGCCTCCGCTTTTTCTATTTTCTTTCAAGCCCGTGAACGAAGCCGCTCACGTCAGCGGAGCAGACGTCACCGCCGATGACGGTATTTTTGTAAACGAGGATGTTCACAAGCACCTCCCCATCATAGTCGGGGTAGTTCTTGACCGCATATGTGTAGCGCATAACGCTCTTTTTCTTGTATGCAGAAAGATCAAGCCCCTGCCGTCTCTGTATCTCGTTGTACTCCAAAAATATCTTGTCAAATTCCGCAGGGATCTTCACCTGCTTTTCTTCGATTACCTGAGCCTCTACCTCCCAGCCAAACTGCTTTAAAAAATTGATCCTGTCCTCGTTGCTCTTGATCTTTTCGTAATTGTAGCTCACCGCCGCTCCTACAGGAGCCGAGCCATCGGTTGAGTAGGCAGGAGCAAACGCGATAAGTGTGATGAGAGCCGTGAGGGCAAGGCATATCACAGCGAAAAACTTTATGGTATTTGCGTGCATAGAATAAATAAACATAATCCACCTCCAAGATATGTTCAATTATATTCTCCTGCGCGCGCTTTCATTCCGCGATAGGGCAAAATTTTCCTCATTCCAAGCCCCATCGCAGCAAATATTACATCGAGCGAGCAGACAAAACGCGTGAGCCTCTCGGGTTCAAGAATGATCCGCCATAACCATTCAAGATGCGCTTTTCTTATGATTGCGGGCGCGCGGCGAACATCCCCCGACCACACGTCGAGCGAACCGCCAAGGCAGGCAAACACTTTTACGCAGGGGAGAACGTCCCTATATTGCGAAACGAATTTTTCCTGCCTGGGAAATCCTCGGCACACTATGAGTATCCGCGCGCCCGAGGCGTTTATTTTTTCGCAGACCAAGGAAGCCTCGTCATCACCAAAATAGCCGTGATGCACACCGCAGATCCTCAATTTCCGGTATTTTGAGGCAAGAGCCTGCGCCGCACGCTCGGCAACTCCTTCTCTGCCGCCAAGCAGGAAAACGCCGTCTCCCCTATGTGAAGCAAGTCTTAGCAGCCCTTCACCGAAATCTATCCCCGGCACCGTGTTTTCAAGAGGCTCGCCGAGCAGTCCTGACACTATCTTCAGTCCAAAGCCGTCCGGCAGGGATACGTCGGACCCGGAAAGCATCCTCCTTGCCCCCTCGCTTCGATACGCAGCCGAGAGCATCTCAAGATTGGGCGTAAAAAATACGCGCGCTTTCCCGTCTCCAAGGCTGTTCTCTGAAAAAGACAGAGCCTTCGTGAGATCGACGTCATCCACTAAAAATCCAAATAAATTTACTCTTTTTTGTAACATAAAATAAGTACCCCCCGTTGACAAAATATGAATTTTGTGCTATTATTTCTATTATGATAGGTAAGTGTGCGCTTTATTCAGCCGCAACCGAAATTTTGTGGTGTTCAGCTCTGCCCTATGGGTAAATTCAAGGCTGAGCGTCCCGACTTTATGACGGTCATAAGGTCAAACATTTGAGAAAATGGCAAAGGAAAAGAAATTAGTTGAACAGATCACGTCAATGGACGTTGATTTTGCCCAGTGGTACACCGACATCTGCAAAAAGGCAGAGCTTATGGATTATTCAAGCGTCAAGGGATGCATGATATTCCGACCCTACGGCTACGCTATCTGGGAAAATATACAGAAGGAGCTTGACGCTCGCTTCAAGGAGCTTGGACACGAGAACGTCTATATGCCCATGTTCATTCCCGAATCCCTTCTTCAAAGAGAAAAGGATCACGTTGAGGGCTTTGCGCCCGAGTGCGCTTGGGTAACGATCGGCGGTGAGAACAAGCTCTCCGAAAAGCTCTGCGTTCGTCCCACGAGTGAAACGCTCTTCTGCGAGCATTTCAAAAACGTTATCCACTCCTACCGCGACCTTCCCAAGCTCTACAATCAGTGGTGCTCGGTAGTACGTTGGGAAAAGACCACACGCCCCTTCCTTCGCACAAGTGAGTTCTTGTGGCAGGAGGGACATACGATGCACGAGACCGCAGAGGAAGCAAGAGCTGAAACTCTTACTATGCTCAAGGTTTACGAGGACTTCTACCGCGACTGCCTCGCGATCCCCGCTATTACGGGACGCAAGACGGAAAAGGAGAAATTTGCGGGAGCTGAGGTACATATACCATCGAGCCCATGATGCACAACGGCGTTGCGCTTCAGGGCGGAACCACTCACTATTTCGGCGACGGCTTTGCAAGAGTCTTTGATATAACCTTCGCAGGAAGGGACAACACCGTAAGATATCCCCATCAGACATCTTGGGGCGTTTCCACGAGAATGATAGGCGCTATCATTATGACTCACGGCGACGATAACGGACTTATCCTTCCCCCCGCTATCGCTCCCATCCAGCTCGCCATCATCCCCGTTGCTCAGCATAAGGAGGGCGTGCTTGAAAAGGCGGACGAGATCAAGCGTCAGCTCGCAAAGCGCTTCCGCGTAAAGCTTGATGACAGCGATCAGTCAACGGGCTGGAAATTCAGTCAGTATGAGATGAAGGGCGTTCCTGTTCGTCTCGAGATCGGTCCCAAGGATATCGAAAACAATTCCTGCGTGCTCGTATCACGTGTAACGAGAGAAAAGAAGTTCGTTTCCCTTGACAACGTTGAGGCAGAGGTAGAGGCAATGCTCCGCCAGGTACACGAGGAGCTCAGCACAAGAGTTCTCAAGAACCTTGAGGAGAAAACGCACGTTGCGACCAACTTTGAGGAATTCGTTGAGATCGCAGAGAACAAGCCCGGCTACATCAAGGCTATGTGGTGCGGCGAAGTTGAGTGTGAGGATAAGATAAAGGACGTAACGGGCGGAGTAAAGAGCCGTTGCATCCCCTTTAACGAGGAAAAGCTCAGCGACATATGTGCTTGCTGCGGAAAGCCCGCAAAGCATATGGTCATCTGGGGACGTCAGTACTAATTTAAACAGGAAAAGGGAGTTCAAATAAACGGAACTCCCTTTATTAGAAATCTATGAAAGGAGGGACGGTATGTTCAGAGCCGTATCAAAATATCTGCGCAATTCCTTTGCGAGAATTGACAAAAAGATCTTGCTCTGCTCAATGATAATCACGCTTATGAGCCTTGTTACCATTTTTTCCGCAAGGGAAAACTTCGGTAACAGTAAATTTGTGATGCAGATCGCTATGACGGCGGTCGGAATGTGCGCGGTGATAGTCATCGTGAATATCGATTACAGGATGTTCGTGGACAGATACTGGATCCTTCTTTTTCTCGGCTCAACGCTCCTGCTCGCGCTCACGCTCGTTCTCGGCGACACGGGTGCAAACGGAACGGAAACGAGCAATAAAAGCTGGCTCACCATAATAAAAATAGGCAGCCGTACCTTCCAGATACAGCCAAGTGAGTTTGTAAAGATAGCCTTCATCATAAGCTTTTCAAAGCATCTGTCCCTTGTCAAGGGCTCGATAAATAAGATCAATACGCTTATGCCCTTAGCTGCTCACGCGGGTGCGATCGTCGGACTCATACTGCTCTCGGGCGACCTTGGAGTTGCGCTCGTCTATATAGGCATTATCGCGATAATGCTTATCTACGCAGGGCTCAGCCTGTGGTATTTTGTTGCTGCGGGCGGCGCGATAGTGCTTCTCTTCCCGTTTTTGTGGGATTTTCTCAATCTCTATCAGCAGGAGAGAATACTGTACGGATTTCAGCCGGAGCTTGACCCAACGGGATACGGCTTTCAGCCCCTTCTCTCCCTCGACGCTATCAGCGCGGGCGGATTTTTCGGCAGAGGGACGAACGAGGGCGGCTTTTATGAGGCTCTCCCCGCATCGCACACCGACTTCATCTTCGCCACCTATTGCGAGATGTTCGGCTTTGTGGGAGCTATCGCGTTCCTTGTGGTCCTGATCGCGCTCGTTATCAGGATGATAAACATAGCCAAAAAATGCAGAAACGAGTTCGGCTCGCTCATCTGCATAGGCATTGCGGGAATGTTCATAGTGCAGTCCGTAATGAATATAGGAATGTGCTTGGCTCTTCTGCCCGTAATCGGCATCACCCTTCCCTTTATGAGCTACGGCGGCTCGTCGATGCTTGCGCTGTATCTTGCAATGGGAGTGTTGCATGCGATCTCGGCATACGAAAACAACAGCGGCTTGAAGCGAAAATACAGAAGATACAAATAAAAAACGGCGTTTGTTCAAACGCCGTTTTTTATTTGTTCAGCTCCTGTAAGGTCTTGTAGGACCTATGTGATGGAGCGAATCGAGATATTCCATATCCTCCTTCGAGATCTCAAAATCGACAAGGAGGTTTTCTTCTATTCTGTCCCTGTTAACGGATTTCGGGAGCGGGAGCGTGCCCTTTTCAATGCAGTATCTTATGCAAAGACGCGCCACGCTTACACCGTATTTCTGCGCAAGAGATACAAGATCGCCGTGCTGCACTATCGCGCCCGTTGCAAGAGGAGAATACGCTTCAATTAGTATTCCGCGCTCACGGCAGTAGTCGTAAATCGCATCCTGCGTGTTTCCGATAAAAAATCTTATCTGATTTACCGCAGGCACAAATCCCGTAGCTGAGACCAAAGGCTCAATATCACTTTTGTGAAAATTTGAAACACCGATCGCGCGCACCTTAACCTCATTGTAAAGCTCTATCATCGCGCGCCACACCTCAATATTACCATCAGTACAGTCCGAGCCCACGTCACTCCAGGGCCACGGCGCGTGAATGAGATAGAGATCAAGATGATCCGTGCCAAGATTCTTCAAGGACGCATAAAAATGCTCCTTTGCGCCGTCAAAGGTCTTGATGTCCGCGGGCAGCTTTGTCGTAATGAATACGTCATCGCGCGAAAGACCGCTGTCGGCAATAGCGCGCGCAACGCTTCCCTCGTTTCCGTAGGCAAACGCCGTGTCAATGTGACGGTATCCCGCCCTTAGCGCATGCAGACAGGAAAGGTACGCCTCATCCCCGTCCGCGACCTGCCACGTGCCAAAGCCAATCGCAGGAATTTTCACACCGTTGTTCAGTGTATAAAAGCTACTTTTAATCATTCATCTTATCCTTTAAAGTATTTTTTATCCTTTTTGTGTATCTTAATTAAGTGTATTGTGAATGAGGCAATAAAATCCACCACGATCAGTATTACAAGCAATCCCTGCAGTGTGTAAAATATATCCTGAGCATTTGCTCTTGCGTCTTTTGTAATAACGGTAACGGGCATCTTGTCGAAGGAATCGTTACTAAACCTAATGGAATAATAGAGATCGGGATTGTAATAATATTCACATATCACCTTTCCGTCAGCATTCCTTATCCTCCCCTCCGTCACCTTGTGATCTGAAGGTATCTGAACTGCCGTTTCACCTTTTTCATTCACATATGAATATCCCTCGATAAGCCAATTTTTGTAGTCCCGCTCAACAGCGCGCTTAAAATCATCGGGGTTCTCATATCTGCGCACCCAAACAAAGGGCTCAAATCCGACCATATCCAAGAGAAACAAGATAACGCCCAGGGCCAAAGCTATTAAAAGCGCTATTGCGAGAGTCTTGAGAAGGGATTTTCGATTTCTCTTTACCACGGCTTCAACGCTTTCGGAGACGGTAAATGTTCCCCTCTTGCAAAGCGCCCCGTGAATAAAAGCAACGTAAATAACGTAGCTAAGTATAAATGCCGCAACAGAAAAGATAGATCCGAACAATAACCACGAGGGAAAAATCAATCCAAAGCTCGCGCCGTTTATCAATACCGCAGTGGGCAAGCAAAAGGCAAGCACCAATATGTTCATTAACGTTACTTTAAGGGCTGATTTGACTATACAGTTGTTGGTATCGTTTATCTTATCAGCATAAGCATCATCATTATCCAAGCAAATACGGGCATTTCTTGCAAAGCATATCTGACATATCTCACTCGCCACACAGAATATCGCACTAAGGCAAAATGCTATAAGTCCCCTTGAAAAGCCAAGATCTGCTACCAAAGCGCAAATAAAACCGAATACCGTTATGCCTATTGAGATCAAGGTAAGATTGTTATACCTGCGACACGTACTGTCAAGCATAAGCTTGAACTGCCTGTCGCCCCTTGCACTGTGTGCGGCATCTTGCTCGGATACACACGGAGCGCTTCTTCTTTTGCCTCGCAAAAGCTCATCCGTAGTGATTCCAAATATCTCCGCGATCGAAGGTATCAAAGAAAGCTCCGGAGTACATTCATCGCACTCCCATCGACTCACCGTTTTATCAGAGACAAAGAGCATTTCACCAAGCTCTCTTTGTGTCATACCGTTTGCTTTTCGCAAGGCGGCTATGAATTTGCCAATAGTTTTCTTTTCCATAATTATTCCTCCTTATCATGGGGTTTGAATAATTCTATCATTCCGTCAGAAAAAATACCACCCCAAAGCAAAGGAATTATTCCTTAAATGCGAGAATTCGAATAAATTATACTTTTTCAGCCCTTGTTCTGCGTTGCAACGACCTTTGCGCCGAAAACGTCCTCAATGATAACGTCCCCAACGCGAACGGGAAGCTCTGCAACCGCGAGATTGATAATCTCCATACATTCCATCATCTTTCCCTTTGGAACGGTCCTGTCCGTCTTTACCGCCACAACGCCGCCGTCACTCGTTCTTACGGTGCTTGTCACGGTGCGCTGAGGATCAGTGCATTCGTTAATAGCATAGGTCTTACCGCGCGGACAAATATTGCCCGTGACCTCTATCTCCTCGCCAATATCAACTGTCAGTTGACATCCGCGTGGACAAATAATACAGGTAAGCTCTCTTTTTTTATTTTTTTCCATAATTCAGCCCACCCTTTCTTAAAATTCAATAGAAAATCTAAGATCTTCCACACCGCAAAGCTTATCTGCGGGGAGCTTTACACATTCCATCTCACCGGGAGCGAGCTTAAGCTTCTTTTTCTGCAGAATAACGTGCTCGCCATCGCTGACCTTGATCGTCGCATCACGGTAAACGTCTGCAACACGGAAATAGATATCAACATCACCGCAACCAACTATTCTCTGGGGAACGGTGTATCTGACTCTACCGTCGGTAGAGATATTAATAACTCTGTCGCTCTTTTCAGCCTCACCCTTGATGTATGCCGCCGCGCCGCGACCTGCTATCTCCGCTTCACTTGAAACGAAATCAACAAGATCGTGAACGTGAAGCACGTTTCCGCAGGCGAAAATACCGTCGATCTCGGTCTGGCGGTTCTCGTCAACCGTCGCGCCGTTCGTAATTGAGCTAAGGGAGATTCCCGCGCCAGCAGTCAGCTCATTCTCGGGAATAAGTCCAACGGAGAGAAGAAGCGTATCGCAAGGAATATACTCGCGCGTTTCGGGTATGGGACGTCTGTTTTCGTCCACTTTTGCTATCGTAACACCCTCAAGACGCTCCTTGCCGTGTATCTCCACCACGGTGTGAGAGAGCTTTAAGGGAATGTCAAAATCGTTAAGGCATTGCTCAATATTTCTTGCAAGACCGCCCGAATAGGGCATCAGCTCGCAGACCGCGTGAACGCGCGCTCCCTCAAAGGTCATTCTGCGCGCCATAATAAGTCCGATATCACCCGAGCCGAGAATAACGACCTCGCGGCCGGGCATATAGCCCTTCATATTAACGAGCTTTTGCGCCATACCCGCGCTGTAAATACCCGAGGGACGCGTGCCCGCAATATTGAGCGCACCGCGAGGACGCTCGCGGCAGCCCATAGCCAGAATTATAGCCTTAGCCTCTATCTGAAAAATTCCGTCCTCGGTGTTTGATGCGGTTATCACCTTATTTTCGTCAACGGAAAGTACCATCGTGTTAAGAAGAACGGGAATTTTCTTATCAATTACCTCTTTTTCGTATCTCCACGCGTATTCTGGGCCCGTAAGCTCCTCGCCGAAGGTGTGAAGTCCGAATCCGTTGTGGATACATTGCTGCAAAATTCCGCCTAGAGACGAATCGCGCTCAAGAATGAGAATATCCTCAATTCCCTGCTCACGTGCGGAAAGAGCCGCCGCCATACCTGCAGGGCCGCCACCGATTATTACAAGATCAGTCCTTCTCATACTTGCGCCCCCTTTGTCTTTGAAAATACTATAGCGCTCTCGCCGCCGCATTTGGTGACAGAAGCAAAATCCACACCGTTCTCGCGTGCGATAAGCTCCATAACGTAGGGCGCGCAAAAGCCACCCTGACAGCGTCCCATTCCTGCGCGGCAACGCCTCTTAACACCGTCGAGATCGCGCGCGGGGGGATTTGAGCGGATCGCGTCAAGTATCTCGCCCTCGCTGATGCTCTCACAGCGGCAGATAATTCTGCCGTAGGACGCATCACGTCTTATATATTCGTTTTTTTCTTCAATACTTCCTTCGCGGAATGCGTGCTTTGGCTCTCTTATGGGGTTAAAATCCTCTTTTTTCTCAAGCCTTAAGCCCTCAGCCTCAAGAAGCTCCGCAACGTAGATAGCAATAGCGGGAGCTGAGGAAAGTCCGGGGGATTCGATGCCCGCAACGTTGATAAATCTCTCACACGCGGGACGGATGATAAAATCACCCGTGTTGCCGTAGGCACGAAGTCCACAAAAGCTTGTTATGGACTTACCGAAGGGCAGTCTCACGCGCAGATTTTCGCTTGCGGTAGCCATTATCTTCGAAAGACCGTCCGCATAGGTCGATTTATCGCCCTTATCGTCAATATTAACGCTCGTAGGACCGAGCAAAAGATTGCCGTCAACCGTGGGAGACACCAAAATTCCCTTTCCCATCTCGTTCGGGCAGCGGAAGATGGTACAGTTAGCCATCGTTCCGCACTCGCGGTCAAGGAGGATGTAATCACCCTTTCTCGCTCCAACGGTAAAGCTCTCGTCACCCACCATTTTTGCGATCTCGTCCGCATAAATTCCCGCCGCGTTTACTACAAAATCAGCGGAAACAGACTCATTTTCAGAGTAAATTATATATTTTTCATCACTTTTTTCGATTTTTTCAACCTTAAAAGCGCATTTCAACGTCGCGCCGTTGTCCATAGCATTTCCGATAGATGCGATGCAAAGCTCATATGGGCAAACGATAGCACCCGTGGGAGCGTAAAGCGCGCAGATGGCGGAGTCGCTGATGTTCGGCTCAATTGCGCGAAGCTCGTCCGCTTCAATCAGACGAACCCCCTCAACACCGTTCTCTATTCCTCTCGCAACGAGCTTCTCGATATGCTTTCTGTCAGCATCGGAAAAACCAACAACGAGCGAGCCGTTGTTTTTGTATTTCACACCAAGCTCGTCCGTAACGCGCTTCATCATCTTGGAGCCCTCGACGTTAAAGCGCGCCTTGAGAGAGCCGACCTCCGCATCAAAACCCGCGTGAACAATACCCGAGTTTGCGCGCGTCGCACCCATAGCAACATCATTTTGCGCCTCAAGTATGCAGATATTCAAATTGTAACGCGAAAGCTCGCGGGCAATAAGTCCGCCCACAACTCCCGCACCGATAACGGCAACGTCAAAATGCTTCATATTTACTCCATTTTTTATAATTTATATTGTTTATCCTTTAAATTGATATAACGGTTTGTATTTCGTCCGCCCACCGCAAACACCACGGCTACACACCACACAAAACAAATTTTAGAAAAATCAAATCCCCGATTTGATTTTTCGTAGTTTTGAAGTAGCAATACCGACCGTCGTGCTTGCACGTAAGGGCGGAATTGATGCTTCAAAACCGCCCATTCGCACGCGAATGGGCGAAAATTTGTGTAAAACCCGCTCAAACCAAGCGATTGTTTTGCCCCGCTTTTTCAAAAGCGAGAGCCCAAGCGGCTTGAGCGTCTAAACCCTACTAACTTTTCATACCAAGACCCGTTAGCCGCTTTTTCTTTGAGGAAGTAGGCCCAAAGAAAAAGCTAACAAAAAGAAATGCCGTATATGCGCTAACGCCGCGCAGGCGCCTACTTTTGAAAAAGTAGGCAAAACATCAGCACAAAGCGAGTGCTAACACAGTGCAAAACATCAGCGCAAAGCGCGGGTGTGTGCGAACATAGTGCGCTGACAGTCCCTACATCAAAAGCGCCGCAGCGCCGAGAAGTCCTGCGCTATTCTCAAGCTCCGCGATAAGAATGGGCACACGGGGTCCCTTGTCGCCCGCGTAGATCTCTTTATCCATAATAGCTTGAAGGGGCTTTATAAGATTGTCCCCCTGCGCGCAAACACCGCCGCCGAGAAGAATCACCTCGGGACGGAAGATATTGGCATAATTTATAAGACCGCACGCAAGATGCTCAATGTAGGAATCAAGCACCTCTTTTGCATACACGTCAACGGGAGCATAATCAAATACTGTCTTTCCATTAACTGCGTCAAGTGTGCCTATCTCCCACATTTTCGAGTCGGGATGAGCCTCCATAGCGCGCTTCGTGTCGCGAATAAGAGCCGTTGCAGAGCTGTAAGCCTCAAGACAGCCGCGTCTGCCGCAGGAGCATTGCGCACCGCCGTGGACGATGACCGTATGTCCAAGCTCAGCGCCCGCGCCGAGATTTCCCTCAACGAGCTTGCCGTCGATAACTATACCGCCGCCAACACCCGTACCGAGAGTGATCATTATAGCACTGCTGTAATTTCTCGCAGCACCGAATTTCACTTCACCGAGAGCCGCAACGTTCGCATCATTGCCTATTTTAACGGGAATACCGCCAAGAAGCGAGGAAAGCTTCTCTCCTATCATAAAATTTTCCCATCCGAGATTGTTCGCGTAAATAACGTTGCCCCTTGCGGAGTCGATCATACCGGGTGAGCCTATTCCAAGTCCTTCAATGTCAGAAAGAGCAAGTCCTTCGCGCTCAAGAAGATCACACGCAAGTCGCGCGATATTCTCAGCAACACCTTCAGCACCCCTCTCTACCTGTGTGGGAGTTTTGTCACAAATAAGTATCTCCCCGTTTTCATTGACGATTCCGCCCTTGATAAACGTACCGCCAAGATCTATTCCTATAAAATGCTTCATAGTAAAACCTCCAAATTGTATATATAATTATTATATCACTAAGAATACCATTTTGCAAGTATAAAATTGGATTACCGCTATACTCTTGACAAATTCGCCCAAAAGGAGTATAATGTACATATCTATCTATAAGGAATAATGATGATGACAACAATAATAGAAATCAAAAACAAAATATCCGCATTCCTTACAGCCTTCTTTTCGGGGAAGATCTATCCCCTTTTGATGCTGATCTGGATGCTTGCGGGCTATTTTTACGAAAAAGAACCGTACTTCGCGTTCGTAAATATGATCGTCGTCAGCTTTGCGTTTCTCACAACGCGCACAATAAAGCCGATGATCTTCTTCGTGCTGACTGTTTTTTATCAGATGAACGCAGTACACTCACCTATGGATCCCGTAAATTCCACGTATTATCTCACGGGCAGACGCGCAGCTCTTCTTGTAATAGGAGCGGCGGCTTTCGTAATTTGCGGAACGATCTACACCTTCAAAAACAAATTTTATAAAAAAGACAACTTCCTAAAAATGCCCCTCTTCTTGCCAATGATGATCTTCACGGCAGGACTTGTGGCAAACGGCTTTATGAAAAGCGATTACACGGTGGGCAATCTTCTTTGGGCGCTTGCTCTTGTGGTCGTTTACGTGGTGCTTTTCGGAATGCTTTGGATAGCTCTTAAGGATGAGGATCCCCACGAAATAACGGACTATTTTACTTACATAAATCTTCTCGTCTCCTGGATGCTTCTGATTGAGGTCGCAGGCATCTACCTTTCGGGTGGGCTGTTCGTAAACGGAACGGTTGACAGGGGCGCGTTCACACTCGGCTTTGGCAAAACCAACGCCGTAGGCTTTGTGCTTGCAAGCCTTATACCTATGAACTTCTACGGATTTATGAGAAACAAATCCAAGGTAATGCCCTACGTTCACCTCCTTACAGCCTTCGCCCTTTTCGGCGCGGCACTCACAAGCACATCAAGAAACGCGGTGCTTATCGGATGCCTTTATTTCGCATTCTGCGTTTTCTTCTCGATGTTCGCAGGCGACAGAAAAAAGACCGCAAGAATTCTCTTGCCCTCACTCATAGTAGTCGCTGCAGTCGTCGCTCTCGTGTTCTTTAAGGAAGAGCTTGTTGCTCTCGCAAGACACTATATCGACAGGACCGATATCGACGATGGGCTCAACAGCGCAAGCGCGGGCAGAATAAGCATCTGGAAGGAATGCTTACGCATCTTCAAGGACAATCAGCTCTTCGGCGCAGGATTTTTCGGCGAGGAGATGAAATTCGCTCAGCCCATGGCGGATATTATCCCCCACTTTGCTCACAATACTCTGTTACAGCTTCTCGCGGGAACGGGAATGATAGGCACGCTCTGCTACGGCTATTACAGGATCTGTACTCTTAAATATGCGTTCCGTAAGCCAACGCTTGATCGCTTTATGCTTACGGTAGCTGCATCGACGATACTCACGGGCAGTATGCTTGATAACCACCTTTTCGATATCTACCCCGGCATCTATTATACAACGGCTCTGGTTATCGCGGTGCTCCTTTACGAAAAGCAATTTAAGAAGAAGGATACCGAAGCGGCATCCGTAACGGAGCCTTCGGACGATAACCCCGCCGACGATGACGAGGACACCGACGAAAAATTTATCGCGAACGTCTCGGAGCTTCTCGAGGAAAGCAGCGATATTTTAAATTCATAATCAAAGCAAAAATCACCTGCGCGGCAGGTGATTTTTTGTTCATTTATTTAAGCTTGTTTATCTTCGACGAATGAGCAATGATGACAAGGTTCATATCCTCCGTAAGAGGAGCCTTGGGATCAAGATCGACATTGATCTTCTGACCGTTCTTTATCGCGATAACGTTAACACCGTATTTTTTTCTGAGGTCAAGCTCCATAAGGCTCTTGCCCACCCACGAGGGTCTTACGTCAAGCTCGATTATGGACACGTCGTCAGAAAGCTCCATAACGTCAACAAAGCCGGACGAAAGAATATTCTTGGCAAGACGAACTCCGCCCTCTCTTTCGGGTATGACCACCTTATCTGCGCCGACCCTTGTAAAGATCCTGCCCTGCATATCATCGGAGCATTTCGCGATAACGGTCTTTACTCCAAGCTCCTTGCAGAGCATTATAGTCAGAACGCTCGCCTCAAGATTTGTCGCCATCGCAATGATAGCGACGTCAACACTCGCTATTCCAAGCTGACGGACGACCTCGGGATCGGACACATCCGCACATTTGCAATACGGAATATCCGCAGCAGCCGAGTTCACTATGCTCTCGTCAATATCGACAGCAAGCACGTCCGCTCCGCTTTTGGCAAGCTCCTTTGCCACCGCAAGACCGTATCTTCCAAGTCCAAAAACTGCATAAGATTTATTTATACTCATAATCTTCTCCTAACCGACGCTTATCTCCTCCGTCGGATTTTTTATATTATTTACTATTTCCTTATGATAGGTAAAGGCTATCGCCAACGATATAGGCCCTATCCTTCCCAGATACATCGTACAGATAATTATCACCTTTCCTACGGTATTAAGAAACGGCGTAAGATTTCTTGTAAGTCCCACCGTAGCTGTCGCGCTGACGGTCTCGTAAATTATATCAATCGCAGACGCATCCGTGACCGCGGCAAGAAAAAGCGTTGAAATGCTCATTATGGCAAATGAGGTCATCGCGACCGCGACCGCCTTTCTTGCGGCTTGGAGCGGAATGCTCCTGTTAAAGAGAGCGACCTCGTTCCTGCCTTTTATCACCGCGTAAGCCGTAACAGCAAGGACTACAAGTGTGACCGTTTTGATTCCTCCCGCAGTACCGACCGGCGAGCCGCCGACGAACATAAGCAAAAGCGAGGTGAAGGCGCTACCGTTCGTCAGGTTTTCCTGCGGAACTGATGCAAATCCTGCCGTTCTCGTGGTCACCGACTGAAAAAGCGATACCTGGAGCTTATCAAAAAGGCTCATATTTCCTATCGTCAAAGGATTTGAAAACTCAAACGCAAATATTGCAGCAGCGCCCGCAAATATCAGGACCGCCGTGATCCAAAGCACTATCTTTGAATGAAGCGTCAGCCGCTTGAAGCATCCTATGCCCTGTGTCCTTATGCCCTTGATAACGCGAAACAGATCCCACCATACTATGTATCCAAGACCTCCGAGTATTATCAGGCAGCACGTGATGGCATTGACCATAGGATTCGTCGCGTACTGAACAAGGCTCGTTTCTCCTATGATATCTATTCCCGCGTTGCAAAAGGCGGATATTGAGGTAAAAACCGATATCCATATTCCGCGCGCTCCGTATTCGGGAACGAACACCGTCATATAGAGAAGTGCGCCCGCACCTTCAACGACGAACGTGCCGAGGATCACCTTTTTTACAAATTTTCCAAGTCCCTCAAGAGAATTGAGATTAAAGGCATCGCTGATAAGACGGCTGTCCTTCAGCTTCATTCTGCGATTGAGCGCAACGGTTATTCCGGAAAGCACCGTAATTATTCCAAGCCCGCCTATCTGAATAAGCACGAGTATCACTATCTGACCGAAGGTACTCCACGTGCTGTAGGTCGGAACGGTAACGAGCCCCGTCACGCAGGTCGCCGTGGTTGCGGTAAAGAGCGCATCGATGTACGGCACACCGTTTCCGCTCTGCGTGCTTATCGGGAGCCAAAGTAAAAGGCTGCCTATAAGGATCGCTATAAGAAAGCTCAGCAATATGAGATGTGTGGTGCTAAGCTTAATCGTTTTTTTCACTGATTTCACTTCCTAAAAACTATTATTTATCAAAATAGGGATACATATCGACCGTTTCCTTTTCGTAAAGGGGCTGATATTTGTCCTGATAGTAATTTTCGTGAACAATATCATCAGCGTCGAACTCACCGTCGGGCGTAAGCGTCAATACCGTGCATCCGCGCTGATATCCCTTGCTTCCTATATCACCGTAGGCGATATAGTCAATGCTGTATCCGTAAGAGAAAAGAATTCCCTTGTAATCCATAACGAAATTATTAAAATGATCGTGTCCGAAGAACATCGCACGGGTAGAGCCAAGCTCAAGTGCCTTTTCAAAAAGCTGATCTCCTATCTCGGATTCTGACGCGTAAACCACCACGTCGCCCTCCTCACCGTCGTGACCGTAGAGCCACTTAACGTTATCCGTGTCAGCGCGTCCGCTTGCGATGAATTCATCGTAGCCGTCCTTTACCTCATAGATCGGAATGTGGAAGAAGCAGAGCGAGGACGCGGGAGAATAAAGCTCTATCATATCCTTGTACCAGTCCACCTGATCCTGCTTGATAACGTCGTAATTCCACATAAGTGAATCAATAAGACCGCCAATAAGATCCTGACGGATGTAGGAGTGGGAATCGATCATAAAAAGCGATTTCGTGATCTCGCCCGCGGTGTTCTTTACGTTGATAACGTGATTTCCCTCGCCCGAAACGCCCTCGGGAGTGTGTGAAAACAAGCATCCTTCAAGATCCTCGTCCGCGTACATATCGGCACCCGCGCGTCTTGAATGATAGTTGTACGGCTCAGTATCGTGGTTTCCGAACGCTACCGTCCAATAAACACCGAGATTTTCCATAAGACGAATGAACATACTGTGCGCATGGGAATTATTGATCGTGCCGCCAAGGCCTATCGCATATGAGATATCGCCCGTAACGATAACGAGATCGGGCTTTTCGGCATAAACCATTGCCGCCACCGCGTTGATGGCTTTTTTGTCGCTTTCAGCCTGAATAAATCCGCCGCTCAGATGAATATCAGTAAGATGAAGCACCTTGAAATCCTCATCCGTGGTGAAATACCAGTTTCCGTGCTCATCCTTTTCTGGATGGAGCGCAGGCTCCACTCTCTGCTCGCTGAAGGTGTCGATGTATTCCATCATATCCGCAGCGTTCTTCTCATTTATCAGAGCGATACCGCCAAAGATCGCAACGAGAGCAAGTAAAAATGCAAGAATTATCAATAATACCTTTTCCATAGATCAATATCCTTTCACCTTTTTCCTTATTCTATCACAGTTTTTTCGCTTTGTAAAGCCCTTTCACACAATGTAAACAAATTGTTAATATTCTTGCTTTTTTCTTTAAACTATGCTAAAATCAACTTATCAACCCTATTAAAAGGAGAAAAGCTATGAAAAAATCAATAAAAGGCGCGGCTCATCCCGCGGTAGTGATCGTAATTTTAGTAATAGTAGCAGCCTTCGCAGTGCTTTACTTCATTCCTAAGCCACAGAGCTTTGAGGGCACCAATCCCCTTTGCAAAACGGGTGAAGCTCCGATACTCGTGGCTCACAGAGGCGGCGACGGAGAGTTCCCCGGAAATACACTTGAGGCTTTTTATAATGCTTACAGCGTTGACGAGCGCGTTATAATGGAAACGGATATCAATATCACAAAGGACGGCGTGCTGATCCTCAACCACGAAACGAGCCTCGATAAGAGGACCAACGTCAAAGGAAATATCGCGGATTGGAATTATACGGATCTGATCGAACAGAGAGTAAATTTCGGCTATCATAATAAAGAGGAGTCGGACGAGCTTTACCCCTTCGCAGACGTATACGGCAAGCAGATAAAGCCATCGGATCTTGAAAATTATCCAAACGGTCTTGAAGGCAGGGACCCCGAAATATACCTTGCAACCACACTTGAGGAGCTTATGCTCGCCTTCCCCGAAAATATCATCAGCATTGAGGTCAAGCAGGGCGGAGACATAGGACTTCTTGCAGTCAAGGAGGCTCTGCGCCTCGTTGAAAAATATGACGCGTGGGACAGAATAATCTTCGCAAGCTTTAAGGACGAGATCTTTGCGGAATATTGCCGCCTTGATAAATCGGGCAAGGTGCCGGATAGCTTTATGTACTCCCCCTCCCTTATGGGCGCGGTAAAATACGTCGCATTCTACGTTTTCGGTATTGACGCCTTCTATACCGACGGCATCGCGGTGCTTCAGATACCGATGGAGGAATACGGCATTGGACTTTGCAGTAAGCGACTGATAAATAACGCGAGAAAGCATAATATAGCAACTCACTATTGGACGATAAATGACGAGGACGATATGAGGAAGCTCATTGAAAACGGCGCGGACGCGATAATGACGGACTATCCTCATAAGCTTAAGGATATCCTTGATAGCTACGAAAAATAATATAATTCAAACTGCGAGAAGAAATTCTCGCAGTTTTTTCTAAAAACGCAACAAAAAATAATTTTTTTCAAAAAAAGGTATTGACAAACGAGGGGCGTTATGATAAAATATACAAGTCGCAGATATGCGCACGAATGGCGGAATAGCTCAGTTGGCTAGAGCAATCGGTTCATACCCGATAGGTCACGGGTTCAAGTCCAGTTTCCGCTACCATTCGGCCCGTTGGTCAAGCGGTTAAGACACGGCCCTTTCACGGCTGTAACATGGGTTCGATTCCCGTACGGGTCACCAAACGCAAATAGCTTGAACTTTTTTACCACCCAAAAAAGGTTCGGGCTTTTTTGTTTCTTAGAAGAAGTTAAAAAGTATTAAAAATAGCGGACGGATTAATTCCGTCCGCTATTTCTTTTGACGATATCAGGCGCATTTTGCAACGTCTATTCGCTTGAGTTAATCAATTTTGTGGTATGGATGACAATAACTCAATACCATAGGATTTTACATCTCCGTTTATTGCGTTATAAATCCACTCGCCAACACTTACGCCATTTTCAAGCTTATCAAATACGTTGCTGGAAATAATCGTATGCTGCGTGTTACCTGTTTGCGTATCCTCATTCAAACTCCATATATAGATGCCTATACCCGGGATATTCTCCTGTAGGGCATTTACCATTTCTTTAAGATCATTCTGAAATTTATCTCCCAGCTCTTTGTTTTTATCCATTTTACCGTTGTCTATATAGGACTGATACTGCATCAGAGTATCGTCGCGGTAGGAGCAATCAAACAGAATTTTTACACTGTCGCCTCGCTTTTTATACAGAGCTGTTAAGCTATCGAGTACAATATTATCGCTCACAAGATTATCTGAAATTTTCTTCGGTGCCTTCCACAAATCGACTGCAGTATTATGCCAATCGTTATAAAGGAGCAATGCGCTATCAACACAAACGGTAACATTCGTTGCAGAAGGAAACCTATCGATTACGTCATCTGCAAGCAGACTCGTTGCAAAACCGCCTGCTGAAAAGCCTGTAACGAGCAATGTGTCGGGATTGCCGATATATTGCTTTGCCTCTTCGATAAAGGCAGCATAATTTGTGTACCCCTGATGATAAACAACTTTTTCTTTACCGTTTTCTGTGTAGTGATACTCGCCCGTACCACTATGGAAATCACCGCTCGCATAGGGTATTACGAGAAAAGACCAATTCTTGAACGGATTTGCCGCATCGTCACTGCCAATACCCCACGTTGCAACAAAGTCTTGTCCTGTCATATCCTCGGCATAAAACTCTTTACCGCCCCTGCTCGTCTCTTCGGTAATGCTAACTCCACCGCCGAAGAAGTATACTACAAGCTTGTTTTCAGATCCTTTTCTAAAAATTCCGTGCCACTCCTTGCCGTTCGAGGATCTTGCTGCTTCGGGCGTTATGCGATACCATTTGCCCACTTCCGGTTCGCCCTCTAATTCGGGGTGCTTCATCAAAAATGTTTTAAATAATACACAGCTTGTTCCGACAACCATAATTACTATAGCCGCCAAAGCCACAAGTACTATCTTTAAACCAATGTGCTTTCTTTTAACTCCACTCATATCCGACTCCTTTTGTAGTATTTACTATTATCCCATAATAACGGTTATTTGTGCGTCATCCAAGTTTGCAATAGACTGCTCGCTGATGTATGCGCCACCCGTAATATCAATAGGATCTCCATTTATAGTTATCGACTTAACTCCGTGACATATATGATCGGGATTGTTCACGCTGATATGTAGCTTATGTCCTCGGTATATACGCTCTACGGTGTAGCTATCCCATTCTGCAGGAATGGAGGGATCAATAAGAAGTCCCTTCAGAGTAGGTCTTATTCCGAGGATATACTGCGTTGCTACAACGTCCATCCAGGCGGCTGTTCCCGTCACCTGGGAGACCACACCCCAACCGAATTTTTCATTTGCAACTCCGAGCATCGTTGAGCAATAAGCATATGCTTCGGAGCGATAACGCTCTACGCCCATCTTTTTAATAACGCTATGCGGCATTACCTGCTTATAATACTGCCAGGCAATATCACCTCTGCCAAGCAGTGCTTCTGCCATAATAGCCCAGCAGTTTGCCTGAACGAATATTCCGCCATTTTCGGAAAAGCCTGCAGGCAAGCCGTTTACCATTGACGATTCCTTTGCCGGCCAGCTCGGGAATCCGGGAGCATTTAGAAGAAGACCGAGGCCGGTATCAAGCTTTTCTCTTGCGCTGTTCATAGCACGAGTATTTTTTTCTTTATCGCCTGCGCCAGAGATGATCATCCAGCTTTGTGCATTGAGCCAAATGTCCATATACTTTGCCGAGTGGGAGCCAATTGGTAATGAATCATCATCAAGTCCACGAATATACCAATCTCCGTCCCAGGCATATTTTGAAAGTGCCTCCTCCTGCTGCTTTATTCTGTCCTTGAATTTCGCTGCAAGCTCATCCTCTCCACGCATCAAAGCAAGCTCGGATAGCTGCCTGAGAGCATAAATAAGC
>JAFXKD010000013.1 GCA_017531925.1 Clostridia bacterium
ATCGCAATGTCCTACGGCTACGTTTACGTTGCACAGATCGCTATGGGCTACGATATGAACCAGACGCTCAAGGCACTTGCTGAGGCAGAGGCTTATAACGGACCTTCCATCATTATCGGCTACGCACCCTGTGAGATGCACGGTGTTAAGGGCGGAATGCAGAACTGCCAGCTTGAGATGAAGAAGGCAGTTGAGGCAGGCTACTGGCAGACGTTCAGATACAACCCCGCACTCAAGGCAGAGGGCAAGAATCCTCTTACCATCGACTCTAAGGAGCCCACGGCAAGCTACGTTGACTTCATTAAGAGCGAAACTCGTTACGCGCGTCTTGCGCAGTCCTTCCCCGAGAGAGCGGAAGCACTCTTCGCTAAGGCTGAGGAGAACGCAAAGGCTAAGTACGAGCGCCTTCAGAAGATGGGTAAGCTTTACGAATAATTTAGCTAACTAAATAAATCAAGGGACGGCGAAAGCCGTCCCTTTTCACGCACTATGTTCGCACTCGCTTGTGCTTTTGTTTTCCGTCGCTTTTTCAAAAGCGACCGCTCCACGCGTAGTGGCGCGGGTGCGGGGCGCGTAGCCCTGCATTCAGCGTTTCTTTTGTTAGCTTTTCTTTGCGCTTATACCGTCAAAGAAAAGCGGCTAACGAGTCTTGGTATGAAAAGTTAGTTTTCCTATGAACCGCTCAATACGGAAACCCCCAAAGCTCATTACATTCGCTTCGGGGAACCCCTACGCCGCTTGGGCTCCTACTTTTCAAAAAAGTAGGCAAAACAATCGCTTAGTTTGAGCGGATTTTACACAAATTTTCGATAAAACGCGGGCGTTTTATCGAAAATTTGTTTTGTGTGGTAAGTAGCCGTACAAACTCGTAGGGGCGCCTCGCCGCGCGTGAAATTTGGCGGTTATCCAAAATAATAGTGGCGCGCCGTCGAAAAACGCTCGTCGTCTTACGACTCCGCTTTGTAAACAAAGACGCGTTCTTGCCGAAGTAGGCAATTAACTGTTATTTCTTGTGTGCGTCCGTGTAACACAAGGCAAATTAAAATTAAAAACCCATCAAAAAAGACGGCTCACGCCGTCTTTTTTACAATTATTTATTATCAAGCAGCTTAATGACCGGTACGCCCTTTCTTCTCGCGTAATTCACGGTATATTGAGTTCCGCCCTCGCTCTTTCTAAGGAATGCCACGCAAAAATCCGAGCCGTCAACGAGCGCGCGGTTTCGCTTATGCATAGCCGTGCTTGAATAATTTTTCTGTACGTAGATCACCGAATCAGCCTCGTCCTTTGCAAAGCCGTAAAGGGTCTTTTGAAAGCTATTGAATTTTTTATCCTGATCATAGCAGGGAAGGAAGAGATGAAGCCTGATGTCGGGATATTTCAGCTTGAGCTTCAAGACCACGAGTGCCGCGATCGTATCAAAGCCTATCGCACCGCCCGCGCGAAAATTGCGAACGTCCTCCTTTTCAATAAGCTCCGTAAGCACCGCTTCAAGCTCCGTATATATCGCCAAGGTCAGCTCCTCGGGAACGTCCCTATGACCCGTGAAGCAACAAATTTTAGACATTAGATCACCGCCTTTACAAAAATAATAATAGCACAAAAGTCGCCCCGTGTCAACAAAGAATTATGTATGAAGAAGGCGAAGAAAATCTTAGAATAGTTAAAAAACAAAAACCGATAATTCTCGACAAAAATGATAAATTTATTATTTTAAAAATTCACACAACCTGTGGAAAACTCTGTGGAAACTGTGGAAAACCTTGAAAATCATTGGTTTTGTTCCAAAATAAAACGAATGTTCCTGTGGAAAACTTTTTTCGCGTGCTATAATTTCTTGATTTTTCTACTTTTACAATTTAAGACAAATTTCATAGCATCGTCCATTTTTCGCCCTGATACGACTCAAGATTTTTTCTTATCCTTAAATAAAGCTCCCTCGCCTTTTTAAGACGGCGATAGACCGTTCGCTCGTCGCAATAATGGGAGATCGCGCAGCGCAGCACCCTGTCACTTATAACGCTTGCGGTGATCCTGTGCCCCGGGTCGCCGAAATACACCTCACGGATCGCGCAAAGCACATCATCCTCGCCCGTAAGGTACAGCACCCTCATGGTATCATAGAGCGCGAGCATCTCGAGCTTTGAGCGTCTGGATGCGCATACCACTTCGATCCTCTTATATGCGCGAACGGGATCGAGTCCCTCGCGCGCGAGACCGAGCCGCTCGTACCTGCGAAATATTCTGATTATCTCCTGCCTTGTGTCATTTTCTGCCTTTTCTGCCATTTCCGCCTCCTTTTTTGCACGTTTTTCTATATTATAGAACATTTGTTCGCATTTGTCAAGACATTTTCACAAAAAACTCGCATTGTTTTTGCCCGCCCCAGCCGTGAAAAACAAGCATATTGACATTTAATTACAAATATGGTATAATGGGCTCACAGGATGATATATCATCCGCAAAAAATAAATACGACAAAGGAGGAAATTCATTATGAAGAACTCTATCCGACGACTGATATCTCTCGCCACAGTCCTTGCATTATTAATTTTATCTGTTGCCGTATTAAGCAGCTGCTACGTTGTAAAAAGCGGCAAAATGAACAGAGTGGAGGGCGTTTACAAGCTCACCACATATAGCGGCAAGACCAATTATCTTGAAGAACGCGGAATTGAGATGTATATGATCATCCGCGCAGACGGCGGAGGCTATTATGCCTATAAGGATAACGACACCGCGCCCTATATCTCGGAGCTAAGGGTAACCTATGAGAGCGATCCCGAGGAATCGGGCAAGTATTCGTACGTAAACATCAAGTTCACAGGCTCAGGCGATCCCGCGCACCTTGCGGTTTATGCTCCGACCTTCGATTTTAATACCAATCTTAACTCTCAAAAGCCGGTATGGAAGCCGATAGTATGGGGAGAGACTCCGGAGATAGATTACTATATCGACGTTGATTTCACGCGCGTCGAAAGATCGACCGAGCTTGATGCCCTAAAGGAGCTTTTCGGCGATGCGCCCTTGCTTCCTTATGATGCTAAGAGATATGACGGCACCTACAAGTTTGAGAGCATCGTGATGACATCCGACACCGCAGAAATGCCCGAGAACCCTTACGTTTATTATTACATAACCTTGGATTTCGTGGCAGGAACGGCAAAGATCCATAATATGAAAAAGGATGACGAGATCGCAAGCACCGCCACACTTAACGATCTTTCGGTTTCGTATGAAAACGGAGATTATCGCATCTCGATGGGTGGAAAGAGCTACCTTATAAACACAACGTCGTCCCATTTAGCATATTCTCTCGATATCGAGGAGAGCTTTGAAGGGGGAAGCTATACCCTATGCTTCCATCATTGGCACGATATGACCGAGGAGCAGATCCTTGACAGCATCGAAAATGACGTAAATAATTATCTTGCGTCAAAGGATTTTTCCGAATAGGATCAATTCCGCAAAATCGCGCGGACAAATTTATACTAAACACAAACAGGCAGAGGAGCCCCGCTCCTCTGCCTGTAATATTTTATTTTTGTCATTCAATAAGTGTGCTAACGCTCACACCGAACACCTCGGCAAAAGCCTTAAGCTCGATATCGGTAACGAACCTTCTTCCGCATTCGATTCTTTGTATAGCATTTTTGTCAAGGTCAATACCCATCAGCTGCATTTTATCCGCCAGCCCTCTTTGTGAAAGCTTGGTTGGATAGGATAATCTTAATTTGCATATCTTTTCACCGCAAATATTATTTCTTCCGTTGTTTTTTTTTTAAACATTCCGCACCCCTGATTTGACATTTAGTGATTGACAAATTCATTATATTGTGTTACAATGCACAATATGACATTCACTAAATGTTAAATTTGTTGTATGGAGTCAGAAATCACTATAACATCGTGAGAGCGCACCAACCAAGCCTTCCGCGAACGACCCCTCAACACGTCATCCTGAGCGAGGGCAACGCCCGAGACGAAGTTTTGCTGAGGGAGCCCTGCACTTTTGAACGCATCATAACAATCAATCGAAGCGAGCCGATGCAAAACCCGTGCCTCGCACGGGGATCTACGAAGGAGCCTTTGTGACTTTTCATAGGCAAAGTTACTTTAATTATGTAACGGGGCGTCGAGGACGTCGCCCCCTACGAGTTTGTGCGGCTACCCAGCAACCCTGAAAGCCTACGCTAACTATTCCCCTCGGGGGTGGCGAGGGGTGCAGGGGAGGGGGCGGGGCGTAGCGGG
>JAFXKD010000014.1 GCA_017531925.1 Clostridia bacterium
ACAAAACAAATTTTAGAAAAATCAAATCCACAATTTGATTTTTCGTAGTTTTGAAGTAGCAATACCGACCGTCGTGCTTGCACGTAAGGGCGGGATTGATACTTCAGAACCGCCAATTCGCTCGCGAATGGGCGAAAATTTGCGCAGATTTAGTCTGTACTCCGCGCAAGATCCTTCGCTGACACTCGAGGATGAAGGCACAAGTGCCGCGAATGCAAGCATTCGGCGCGGCGTCGCGCGGTACCCAAGTCACGCTCAAACCAAGCGATTAAAAGCTTTTTGGTTCTTTTTCTCGAAAAAGAACAGTCCAAATCCACTAACTTTTAATACCAAAACTCCTTAGCCGCTTTTTCTTTGAGGAAGAAGGCCCAAAGAAAAAGCTAACAAAAAGAAATGCCGTTACAAGGGCTGCGCGCCCCGCACCCGCGCCACTACGCGTGGAGCGGTCGCTTTTGAAAAAGCGACGGAAAACATCAGTGCAAGCGAGTGCAAACATAGTGCGAAGCCGTTACCTTCTCTCCAAGCTTTCGCCGTCGGTGACGAATACGATCGTGCCCTCTTTATACGTAAGGAGCTGTTCTGCGCCGATGGCATTGAAGTTTTCAACCGCTTCGTCGTGCGGGTGGCCGTGCTTATTATTCTCTCCGCAGGAGATTATTACTATATCGGGGTCCGCGGCTCTGAGAAGCTCCATAGAATTGGACGTGCTTGAGCCGTGGTGACCTGCTGAAAAGATATCGCACTTTATGATACTGCTGTAATTTTCAACGAGATCCGCTTCTCCCTTGCTCTCCGCGTCGCCCGTGAGCAAGATCGCGCGGTGGCCGTAGGTAGCGTGGATTATAAGGCTTGCCTCGTTCCACTCCTCGCTGTCAACGAGGTAGGGCTGAGGTCCGAGAATGCTTAATTGGAGCGCGCCGACGCTCAGCACGTCGCCGGGGCCCGCCGTTATCGCGTTTATTCCCTTTTCCTCTATTACGTCGAGTGTATTTTCAAAGAATCTCGTGCCCTTTACCTGACCGTTCATTACGAAATTATTGACCTTTATCCCCTCAAGGATGGCGGGCGCTGAGCCCATATGGTCGGAATCGGGGTGGGTTATTATGAAATATTCAAGCTCCTCGATGCCGAGCGAGTCGAGATATTCAAGTATGTAGTCCGCATATTCGCTTTCAGAGCAGTCAACGAGCACCGTTCCCGCGTTCGTTTGGAAGAGCGTTGCGTCGCCCTGACCGACGTCAAGGAAATGGACAGCCATCTCGTTGCCCTCGGGGTCGATATAGGACACCGTGGGTGCCTTTTGTGTAAATATGCCGAGTCCGTCAACGAAATCCCTGAACGGCTCGAACTGAGCATATGCGAGAGAGCCTAAAAGTCCGAGAAGGAGTAAAAGTATCATAACGAGCGGCAGAGTTTTGCCGAATATCTTTTTCATTACTCTTTTCGCGAGCTTTTCTTGCTGCTTTTTCTTATTCTTTTTAGTGTGCTGCCAAGCCATATTTTACTCCTTTAAAATTATTTTACGTTATCTACAACGCCCGAATAAAGTATCGTGCCGTATTCGTCCGTTAACAGGAAGCCGAACGCTCCGTTGATTATAAAATCGTGATATACGGGGGTGTATTCACCGTTTTCGGGCGCGGAATTTGTTGGAAGGTACGAGTGCGCCGTTCCGTATATGCCGTCCGCTCCCACCTTGACCGCGCCTTGAGCGGTGAGCTTGTCAAGATATGCTGACGAGCTTAAAAGTCCCGAAAGGTCGCATTTTTCAGCGTCGAAAAGATCCGTAACGCCAAAATCGTTTGCGAGCATGCCCGAAATGTCCGCTCCGATCGATGCGGAAAATGCCGGGAAAAGGACCCTTGTATAGCTGATGGTCCCCTCTTTCTCGTTTATCGCGCTAAAATCGTTTCTTGAAACGACCTGTGATATTATTCCTTGTGTGAATACATCGTGGATGTCGTATCCCTTGTTTGGAAGGATGAAATGAAGCGTGAATCCGTGCTCGGTCCTTGCGACGAAGGAGGAATATTTCGCGCCGCGGTATGCAACGCCCTCCTCGTATTCGCTCTTGAGCAGCTGAACGCTTGATACGCTTCCGTCACCGTTTGTGAATCTATGGCTCTCAAGCGTGAGCGTAAGCTCATTGCCGAATCTGTTCCATACCTCCTCGATATGATAAGCGCATATTATCGACAGTTCGGTGGTATATGGAAAGCTGAGATCGCTGTTTACTGTATCGTGAGTTTTATATTCAACGTACTGATTTATCATATTCTGCGCTTCGTTGCTCAGATATGATGCTGCGTAAATATCGCAGCCGTAGCTGCCGGTCAGCTTTTTTACCGCGCTGAGATTATAGAGCGCAGAGCTATCGAGCCAAACGGAGCTTGAAAGCATGGAGTGTCCCGTTTCAATCTCTTTACCCTCATTTTCACAGTAAAATTTTCTGTTTGCGGTGAATTGGAGATATTCGGTGAATCTTTCGACCTCCTCATAGCTCAATCCGAGGGCGTTGAGAATCTGATCCCTCGTTTCTCCCTGTGAGCTTTCGCACGCGATGGCGAGCGCGCTATATACCGCTATGGGTGAGATGCAGAAATTGCTACCGTAGCCAAGCTCCTCATACGCGGATGCGGAAAGATGGGCGGAAAATCTTGATATCTTGGATAAAAAGTCAAGATATTCCTCGCTCGAAAGCTCCTCATTGGATATCTCCTTGCCCTCGTCCGCAAATCTTACCGCGAAGCCGCGGAGATTTGGCATACAGGAGCTAAGGGAGATGCAAAATGCCAAAACAAGCATAAGTGATATTATTCTTTTCATAATTATTTACGCATCCTTTCCGCCCCAATATTTTTTATCGAGGGAGCGAAGCTGAATAGCCTCCGCGACGTGGCGCGCGCTGATCATCTCGCTTCCGTCAAGGTCGGCTATGGTTCTTGAAACTCTTAAAATTCTATCGTATCCGCGGGCGGAAAGACCGAGATTGTCAAACGCCGCCTTGAGTAAGAGGTGGGCGGTATCGTCGAGCCTGCAGAATACCTTTATTTCCGAAGGATCGAGATTCGCGTTGCTCTTTGGCGTCATTCCCGCGCTTCTCATCCTTTCGTTTGCGTAATGGCGCGCCCTCGTCACTCTTTCCCTTACCTGCTCGCTTCTCTCAGCTTGCTCGGTGCTTGCGGATATCTCCGTGTAGGAAAGGGACGGCAGCTCGATCTGAATATCTATTCTGTCAAGCAGGGGGCCGCTTATCTTGGATATGTATTTTTTAACGTCCGCGCTCTTACAGGTGCAGCTTCTCGTTGGGTGTCCGAAATATCCGCAGCGGCAGGGATTCATAGCCGCAACGAGCATAAAGTTGCAGGGGAAGGTCACCTTTGCGGCGGCTCTCGTTATCGTTACTCTGCCGTCCTCAAGGGGCTGGCGAAGCGTGTCTGTAACCTGTTTTGAAAATTCGGGAAGCTCGTCAAGGAAAAGCACTCCGTTATGTGCGAGCGACACTTCACCCGGCATGGGGTTTGCTCCGCCGCCGACAAGGCTTGGCGCGCTCATCGTATGGTGGGGTGAACGGAACGGACGTGCGCAGACGAGGCTCTCGTTCTGCTTGAGTGAGCCCGAGATCGAATATATTTTGGTGGTCTCGATCGCTTCCTCAAACGTGAGGGGAGGCAAGATCGACGGCAGGCATTTTGCGAGCATCGATTTACCCGTTCCGGGAGGGCCGATCAGCAGGATATTATGTCCGCCCGCGGCGGCTATCTCCATAGCTCTTTTTGCAAGGAGCTGTCCCTTTACGTCCGCGAAGTCGCGCTCGTATTTATTGATCTTATTTGTAAATCGGCTCGTGTCATATTCGAGGTGTGGGAGGGTTATATTGCCGTTGAGGTGGAGGAAAAGGTCCTTTACGTTGCTTACGGGGACTACCTTTATGCCTTCAACTGCCGCTGCCTCGTCCGCGTTCACGCTTGGTGCGTAAAACTCCTCAAAGCCCGCGTCGCGCGCCGCCACGCACATTGAAAGCACGCCGCGGACTCCTCTTATATCGCCCGAGAGGGAAAGCTCACCAACGAAGCATTTTTTGGACATATCGCGAGAAGGATCGATAACTCCGCCTGCGTGAAGGATCGAAAGAAGCAGGGGCAGGTCAAGTGCCGAGCCCTCCTTTTTCTTGTCCGCGGGGGCGAGATTTACCGTAAGAGCCGCTATCGGGAACTGAATTCCGCTGTTCGCGCAGGCGTTCCTTACTCTCTGATATGCCTCCCTTACCGCGAGGTCGGGCAGACCTACGAGGTCAAAGCTTGGGAGCTTATTTCTTGCGGAGCATTCTACCGTGACGATGAAGCCGTCGATTCCCGTTATGCCCGCGCCGTATATTTTTGTGTACATAGGTCAGTCCTCCGTAGTGCTTTCTTCCCTGCCGACCGCCGCGAGATATTCCTCGTAGCTTGCGACCGCTCTGAGTGCTTCAAGCAATGCGCCGGCACTCATTCCTTCGGGAAGTCCGAATTTTTTTGCGACCTCGTCGCGCTTCAAAGCGGAATTTTCGCCGCCCGTGAGTCCGTCGATATATAAGTCAACCTTTTTTAAGGGATTACTTGCGATTTTTTTAAGTCTTTGCGCCGCTTCGCCGCCGTTTTTGTCGGAAAAGGGACGAAGAAGCCCATATAAAAGCTCGGTCTCCATTCCTTCGACTCCGATAAGTCCCTCCTTTGAGGGCTCGCTCTTGCGCTTTTCCTTGCCCTCAATCCGCGGAATGTAGAGCTGGATCAGCTTGTCCCTTGGAACGAGCGACGATACGTGGGAGCGGATCACTCTGCCGCCGCCGTCGCTGTCCGTCAGGACTATCAGGGGTGTTTTGTTTGCAAGCGTGCGGATAAGAGCCGCCTTCTCGCTCGCCTTGAAAACGCCGAAGCCGTCGGTCTTTATTATCAGTCCCTCGCAGATAAGCGAGAGCTTTTGTTTGTCGTATTTGCCCTCAACTATGATGGGGTACGGGATTTTTAGCTTGTCCATTTTGGGTCTCCGTTGGGGAAATGTATTGATGTGCGCACTATGTTCGCACTCGCTTTGCGCTTTTGTTTTCCGTCGCTTTTTCAAAAGCAGGCGCCTGCGCGGCGTTAGCGCATATACGGCATTTCTTTTTGTTAGCTTTTTCTTTGGGCCTACTTCCTCAAAGAAAAAGCGGCTAAATGGTTTTGGTATTAAAAGTTAGTTTGCCTATGGACCGCTCAAGCCGCTTGGGCTCCCGCTTTTGAAAAAGCGGGGCAAAACAATGGCTTGGTTTGAGCGGATTATTAACCCGCGCGTCATCCTCGAGGGAGCAACGCGACCGAAGGATCTTGCGCGGCGCGCAAACTTGTAGGGGCGCACTGTGTGCGTCTGTATCCGTGGGAAAAGTAACTATGCCTTTAAAACTCTCCCACCACCACTTCGTGGTCCCCCTCCCTCGACAGAGGGAGGCAAGTTTTCTGTTGTTGCCCTCACTCGTAGGGGGTCGGCGCCCACGACGACCCGTTACATAATTAAAGTAACTTCACCTATGGAAAGTCACAAAGACTCCTTCGTAGATCCCTGCGCGCCAAGGCGCTTGGTTTTGTCCGTTTCGCTTTGCTGCACTACCAAAACTTCGTCTCGCTAACGCTCGCTCAGGATGACGTATAGCCGTGAGGTTTGCACTTTGCATTTTGCATTTATTTAATTTGTTGTTTTTTGAAGCTGAGGAAGGAGAGCGCTCCGAGTGCTATCGCGTGGATAAGGACCAAAGCAATTCCGAGCGGTGCGCTGAAGCTTGAGAGTGACGGTGTGATGCTGCCGAAGAGCATATCGAGGTCGAATATATCATAAGTCATATTCTGTATTGCTATATCACTCGCAGAGAACCTGAAGCTCTCAAGCGAGAGGTACGGGAGTATAGTATATTCCAAAAATCCGATCTCGGACGTGAGCAGGAGTGCGACGGTCTGCACGGTCGCGGACATACTGTACGCTACGAACGTTACGACAAGAGCGAGTGCGCTCTTTTTCATCAGGACGGAGAGCAAAAATGCGAGCATTATGAACGGCAACGATTGGATTATCGCAAGTGCCGCCGTATAAATTGTTTCGACTATTGCGGGGATCTCCACAACTTTTCCGCCCGAGTATGAAAGATCGGGAGTGAATGCGTCGCCCACGCCGTGGAGCATTATTTCGATCACGCTGAGTACTGCCGTGGATATCAGCACGAGAAGAACGTAGATTGAGAGTGCGCAGGTGAGCTTTGAGAGGAGTATCTTCCATCTTTTTTTAGGTCTTATGAGGAGCAATCTCACAGTTCCCGAGGTGAACTCGTTTGCGACGATCATTCCCGCAAGGACAATGCTAAACACCGTTGCAAAGCCCGATACGCTCATTATTTCCGATCTGATATTATATTTCGTTTTACTGTCCACTCCCTCGGGAGCTACGTTATTCATTACTGCGTAATGCGCGACTCTTATTCCCGCCTCCGCGTCACTTCTGCCCTTTTCAAGCTCCTCTACGTAATCCGAGTACGTTTCATAGAGGTAAAATTCCTGCGCCTTATTGTCGGCAAAGGTCTTTTCGCTTACGGGATATGCGCAAAAGGCTGAATGGATCTGCTCCGCGTACAAAAAGCTTACGCAAAAGTCAAATCTCCAGTCATCAAGGGAGTCTATCTCGCTCTCAAGTTTATCAAACATCTCGGAGGCGAGAGAGTTGATCTCAAGGCGTCTTTGCGCCGCAAATATTTCTCCCTGCTCCGCACCGCTTGCGTTAAGGCGGGCAAGCTCTATCTCCGCGAGCGATTTTAATGATTGCGCATATGCGGAATACTGCTTAAGAACCTTTTCCGCGGTGCAATCTATAACGAGTACCGAAAGCTCTTCAAGCTCCCTGCTCGCCTCGTCCGAAAGATCCTTGATCTGTGCATCGGTAAGGGGCTTTTCCTTCGCGTTACCGTCCTCATCGATCCACTCGGAGCCGTCAAAATAGACACCGTCGCTTTCAAAATATTCGATAAGGTAGTACCAATACGAAGAATTATATAGCTCCGCGTCGCTGAATTTGCCCTCGATCAGGATCTCGTAGGCGCGTGCGCGAAGGTGATAATCGCTGTATGTATAACCGCTTCTCTCCTCTGAGCCGAAATCGGGCAGGAAGCTTATGACCGCTCCCGTGAGCAGATAGCTTGCTTTCCAATCCTCAAGCGAGTTTTCTATGAAGAATTTGGCGGAGCTTGCGTTATCGAGCCAGAAGCGCTCCTCAAGCTCATCGTCCATCATTTTATAAAATTCCGCGGTGTCAAGATGGGATTCATATATCTCTTTCGCAGTCTTGTCGCCCTCAAAAAGCTTTTCGGATACGAGGTTAAGAAGGGGTGTGGCGATAAGCACCACCGCGAAGATTATAAGAAGCACGCGATAGCTCGTCTGCTTCAAGGTCTTTTGATATTCGTTTATAATTAAGCCCTTCATTTTTTAACGTCCCCCTTTTTTGCGGATCGCTCGTCCGAGCGCAGATCCGTGGTCATTTCAAGGAAGGCGTCCTCAAGCGAGCGCTTCTTTTCCTCTGCGCCGTATATTTTTACACCGCCGAGGCAGAGCATATAGATTATGGCAGGGATGCTCTCGTGGGAGGCTGTAAGAATTATTTTTCCGTCCTCGTCCGCCGCATCGTAGCCGCGATTTTTAAGAAGTGAGAGCGCGAGCGCTTCATTTTCCACACTCAGTGCCAGCGTTGATTTTGAGCCGTCATCTCCCGTGTTCTGAAGCTGGCTTAAGGTCTTTGTTCCGACGACCTTGCCGTGATTGATCACCGCGACGGTGTCGCAGAGCTGCTCAAGCTCGGAAAGAAGGTGGCTGGAGACGAAAACGGCGAGTCCCTCCTCGTGTGCGAGCTGCTTTAACAGGTCGCGGAGATCCTTGATGCCCGCGGGGTCAAGTCCGTTCGTGGGCTCGTCAAGTACCAAAAGCGCGGGGCGGTGCAATATCGCCTGCGCAACGCCGAGTCTTTGTCTCATTCCGAGTGAATATTTTGAAATCTTTTCATCTGCGCGCGACAAAAGTCCGACTAAGGAAAGCACCTCGTTTATGCGATCCTCGTCTACGGCTGAGTCGTACATTCTCGCGAAATGTCTGAGGTTTTCGCGCGCGGTCAGGTAGGAATACATCTCGGGGTTTTCAACGATTCCGCCGACGTTCGCAATAGCGCCCTCAAAATCGCGCGCCACGTCCTTTCCGCAGATCAAGATCTTACCGTGTGTGATCTCAAGAAGCCCTAAGATGAGCTTTATCGTTGTGGTCTTGCCCGAGCCGTTCGGACCGAGATAGCCGAGTATCTCGCCGCGCTTTACGCTGAGGGTGACGTTATCAAGCACCCTTCTCGAGCCGAAGGACTTGTAAAGGCCCTCTATTTCCAGTACGTTTTCATTTATTCCTGACATTTATGTGTTCCTCCTTTTTATAAGGATCCGGATGTGAAAGATATTAATATCGCGGAGTTAAGTGATTTTCCAATATTTGATTCCCCAATTTTCAAAATTCCATTCGTCGCTGTATGCGTTGCACTCATAGTCAACGTAATAAAGCTTGCCGTTCTGCGGTATGAAATTAGTGGGGTAGTAGTCTATATTAAGTCCGGCGGGATAAAGCAGGGCGCACATTTTTTGCACCTGTGGGATATATTTCTCCGCGCTCTCGCCCTTTGCCACCGTTTCCGCTACGGTTTTACCGTCGATAAATTCCTTTAAAATTCTTTCGTTTTCGTAGTCAACGTCTATCATTTTTGGCATCGGTATGCCGAGCTCACACAATCTTTTATAGTCACGAAGCTCGCTTTCAAGCTTGTTTCCAAAGGTATAATAGTCACACGGCTCGTGGTGGATCTGCTTTAAGACGAAGAGGTGTCCGTTTTGACCTTGTGTGAGGTAGGAATATCCCCCTTTGCCCTTGCCGAGCAGTTTAATTATGGAAAATTCCGTGCCGTTGACGGTCGTTTTTTCGTTCATTTTATCACCTCAGGGAAAAATATATCAGAACTATCGCGCCGAGGACGATCCTGTAGATGCCGAACGCGGCGAATGAATGCTTTTTTACGAAATTCATCAAGAATTTTATCGATATCATCGACACCGCGAAGGCTATGACGGTTGCGAGCGCGAGGATGACGTACGCGTCCGCGGGAACGTTAAGGCTTGCGCCGAGGGAGTTCTCTCCTCCCACAAATTCAATAAAGCCGAGCGCTTTTACAAGGCTTCCCCCCACCATTGCGGGTATTCCCATAAAAAATGAGAATTCCGCCCCACAGGTGCGCGAAAATCCGATGAGCATTGCGCCGAGGATCGTTGCGCCCGAGCGGCTCGTTCCGGGAATGATTGCGAGCATTTGGAAAATGCCCATCAAAAATGCATATTTATACGAAATTTGTTGAATATTATGAATATTCGGTGTGCGCTTTTTGTTGAATTGCTCGATTACAATGAATAAAACACCGTAGATTATGAGCATCAGCGCGACCGTTGTGCCGTTATAGAGCCAGCCGTCGATGTCCTTGCCCGTTATTTTTTCGATTATTTTGTCAAGCACTATGCCCACCGCCGCCGCAGGGATCGATGCGACGCAGACCTTGAACCAGGTCTGCCACACGCTTTTGCGCTCGATCGCGGTCTTTTTGGTGGAAAAGGGCCATAATTTATCCCAAAACAGCACCACGACCGCCATTATCGCGCCGAGCTGAATGACGACCTCGAACATTGACATAAATTCAGACGGGAAATCGGGGTGGACGTCCGCGCCGACTGTGAGTGGGAAAAGCTCGTCAAAGAGAATGATGTGCCCCGTTGAGCTGACGGGCAGCCACTCGGTCACGCCCTCGATTATTCCTAAAAGGATTGCTTTGATGTATTCAAAAATCATTTTTACCTCGGGAGGTTGGTTGGATTTGGTTGTGTTTGCGCGAAGCTTTGCACCCGGCTTCGCACTATGTTCGCACTTGCTTCGTGCTGATGTTTTGCCTACTTTTTCAAAAGTAGGCGCCCGCGCGGCGTTAGCGCATATACGGCATTTCTTTTTCCATAGCTTTTTCTTTGGGCCTCTTTCCTCAAAGAAAAAGCGGCTAAATGGCTTTGGTATGAAAAGTTAGTTTGCCTATGAACCGCTCAAGCCGCTTGGGCTCCCGCTTTTGAAAAAGCGGGGCAAAACGATCGCTTGGTTTGAGCGGATTATTAACCCGCGCCGAATGCTTGCATTCGCGGCACTTGTGCCTTCTTCCTCGAGGGAGCAACGCGACCGAAGGATCTTGCACGGAGTACAGATTAAGTCTGCACAAATTTTCGATAAAACACGAGTGTTTTATCGGTTTTGAAGATTCGATATCATCCTTACACGCGAGCGTGACGGCTGATATCGAATCTTCAAAACTACGAAAAATCAAATCGTGGATTTGATTTTTCTAAAATTTGTTTTGAGAGTGCGTGCAATCTTCGTAGGGTGGCACTCCGTGCACCCGCCGTTGCCCTCAACGTAGGGCGGGGGCTTGCTCCCGCCGGTTTGCTGGGAAAAGTAACTTCGCCTATGGAAAGTCACAAAGACTCCTTCGTAGATCCCTGCGCGCCAAGGCGCTTGGTTTTGTCCGTTCCGCTTTGCTACACTACCAAAACTTCACAGCAATTATTCAGGCATAAGCGCGTCTTTGTTTACAAAGCGTAGTCGTGAGACTACGAGCGCTTTTGATGGCGCGCCACTATTATTTGGGATAACCACAAAATTTCACGCGCGGCGCGATGACGTGCTTGGGTGGCGTTCGCGGTGGGCAGAGGTTTGCTCGGGTCGTCGGGGTAGCGAAGCGGCACGAGCGTAATGAATAACAGTCCGGGGGACTGTTAGAACGCGAGTGGACCGAGCCCACGCGAACCCCCAAAGCT
>JAFXKD010000015.1 GCA_017531925.1 Clostridia bacterium
CTTGTTTTCCAAATGGTATTCTATCTTCTTCTGAAACACGACTCCTGTGATATGAATGAAGAGATGATATGTTTCCTCGCATATTTGAAATTCCAAGAACAATACATACAACACCTACAAGAAAAGTAACAATATTGCCTGTCATAGTATAGCCTCCTTCAAATTCTTATTTATTGAATAGATTATATCACGCTTTGCTGCGCTTTTCAACGATATATCGCTGGCGCAATATGATATACGGCGTTGCCGTGTGATATACTTGCCTGCGGCAAGCATGATATAATATCCGTTCCATTCATATGCCGTAGGCATATATCATCGCGCAAAGCGCGATATCATATCGAAGATATATCACCCGTTCCGACAGGAACGGATATCATTGCAAAAAGTCACCTTTGTCGGTAGACAAAAGTGACTTTTTTCGTGGTGGGCCATTTAGGACTCGAACCTAAGACCGACCGGTTATGAGCCGGTAGCTCTAACCAACTGAGCTAATGGCCCGCTATTCGCGACTTAATTATTATATTACTTTTTAAATCAAAAGTCAATACCTTTTGAAAATTTTTCTAAAAAAACATTATATATTTTACTGATGAATAAAATTGTTCAAAAAGCTCAAGGCGGTCATTTTATGAAAAAGCTGAAAATTTCCCCCATTTCATTATTTTGGATACTCGCGCTGATATTCTCCAACTCACCTCACCTAACCGAAGCTGCCATAGCCATCTCCGTACACGAGGCAGGACACCTTGCGATAGCAAGGATCCTTCATATAGATATCAAAAGCATTACTTTTTCGCTGGTGGGCGCAAGAATGGAATGTAAAAGCACGCCCTCATACAAAAAGGAGCTTGCCCTTGCAGCAGCCGGTCCTTGCGCAGGAGCCGTACTGTCTCTTTTTTGTTTTCTTATAAATAATGACTCCCCGCCTTTGTTTTATCTCGGCGCGATCTCTCTTGCTCTTACGGTATTCAATCTGATTCCCTTGCCGTCATTGGACGGCGGCAGGATACTTTTCTGCGCCGCATCCTTGCTCTTTCCCCTCCCCGTTTCCCTGAAAATAACTAAGCTCTGCGGATTTTTATCCCTCTTTTCACTTTGGCTTCTTTCGGTCTATTTGTTGATAAAAACGGCATCGGGTGTATCAATGTTCGTTTTTTGCGCCTTTTTCTTTGCAAAAAGCTTCATTTTTAATAGCAAAAACGGAGATTTTGAGAGATTTTAAGAGATTATCAAAGAAAATTCAATGTTTTTTTGATTTTCCTTTGATTAGGCACGGATAATTCAAAATTTTCTTGATTTTTCGCGATTTTTTTCGACTTTTTTTATTAAACCTATTGCAATTTACCTGTATATCTGCTACAATTATTGCTATGATGGATAAGAACGGCGATTTTGTATAAATACCCGTTCCCCATTCCCAAAATATTTTTACATAGGAGTATTATGAGGAATGAAAGATTTTAACGGCAACATAGTAAAACCAAAGGTCACTTATAACGATACCAAGGTGATCGAT
Organism: Clostridia bacterium; assembly: GCA_017531925.1. Lineage (GTDB taxonomy): Bacteria > Bacillota > Clostridia > Oscillospirales > CAG-272 > RGIG4608. Next base: position 1,520 of record JAFXKD010000015.1, read on the forward strand.
CTTAAGCACATTCATAAGCAGTACGACGGCGAGCCCGTGCTTAAGGACATCAATTTATATATAAGAGATAAGGAGTTCGTAACGCTTCTCGGACCCTCCGGCTGCGGTAAGACCACAACTCTGCGAATAATAGGCGGCTTTGAAACTCCCGACGAGGGTCAGGTGTTTTTTGAAGGAAAGGAAATAAACGATCTTCCCCCAAATAAAAGGCATATCAATACCGTTTTCCAGAAATACGCGCTCTTCCCCCATCTCAATGTTTATGAGAACATAGCCTTTCCTCTGAGGCTAAAAAAGAAGCCCGAGAACGAGATTAGGGAAAAGGTTACGGAAATGCTCAAGATGGTTGCGCTTTCCGGCTTTGAAAATAAGGGTGTAAGCACTCTTTCGGGCGGTCAGCAGCAAAGAGTAGCAATCGCCCGCGCTCTTATCTCCCACCCAAGGGTACTGCTTTTGGACGAGCCCCTCGGTGCACTTGACTTAAAGCTCCGAAAGGATATGCAGGTCGAGCTTAAAAAGATACAGCAAAGCGTTGGTATCACATTTATTTACGTAACTCACGATCAGGAGGAGGCTCTTTCTATGAGCGATACTGTCGTAGTTATGGCAGAGGGCGAGATACAGCAGATAGGCACTCCCACCGATATATATAACGAGCCCAAAAACGCCTTTGTTGCGGACTTTATCGGAGAGAGTAATATCATAGACGGAGTAATGCTCTCCGACTACAGCGTTCGCTTCGCAGGTCATACCTTTACCTGCCTTGATAAGGGCTTTGACAAAAACGAGCAGGTTGACGTCGTAGTTCGTCCCGAGGACGTTGACGTTGTAGAGCCCGAGCGCGGTATGCTCACAGGTCAGGTGTCCGCCGTTACCTTCAAGGGCGTGCATTACGAGATAATAGTAGATATCAAGGGCTTCAAATGGATGATACAGTCCACCGATTACGTTGCTCCCGAGCAGTTCATCGGACTATATATCGAGCCCGACGCAATTCATATTATGAAAAAGTCAAAGTACTCGGGTATGTTCGGCGACTATTCGTCCTTCTCGGACGAGCTTGAGCAATTATCCGATGTTGAAAGCGCCGAGGAATTCTGATCCCGGCAAAGCTCAAAAAACTACTGCAATTCCTAAGTAAAGGAAATCTCATTTTGAGATTACGGTCATAAATAATGAAAAATAAAAAGTCATTTATGAGCTCTATTGCGGCAGCGCCCCATATTTTCTGGGCAATACTGTTCATCGTGCTTCCCCTTCTTATCGTTATCGTATATGCATTCACAGACCCCGAGGGTGCGTTCACGCTTGAAAACGTGACCTCCTTAAAGGATTACGTATCGATATTCGGGCTTTCTATAGAGCTTTCAGTAATAGCAACGTTCATCTGTCTGCTCGTTGGCTATCCCCTTGCGTACATCATCGCAAGAAGCAAGCCGCAGCATCAGAAGATTTTTATAATGCTGCTTATGCTCCCAATGTGGACAAACCTTCTTATAAGGACTTACTCTCTTATGGCGCTCCTTGACGACGGCGGTTTTATAAATACCGTTCTCGGAACGTCCTTTCACATCGTTGGAACCAAGGGTGCGGTAATATTCGGTATGGTTTACGATTTCCTGCCATATATGGTGCTTCCCATATACACCTGCGTTTCAAAGATAGACAAGCATATGTGGGAGGTCGCAAGCGACCTTGGCTGTAACACCGTCACCACCCTTACAAAGGTCATACTTCCCCTCTCCCTTTCGGGAATAATCTCGGGAGTAACTATGGTGTTCGTACCCTCCATCTCAACCTTCTACATTTCGCAAAAGCTTGGCGGCGGCACGTTCGAGCTTATAGGCGACACGATCGAGCGTCAGTTCGTAACGGGAGCGTATAACGTGGGTGCAGCTATATCCCTTGTAATGATGATACTCATTCTTATCTCCCTTGGCGTAATGAATTACTTCACCGAGGAAAATGAAGGAGGTATCATACCGTGAAAAAATACGCATCAAGAATTTACCTTTGCATTATATTTGCAATACTTTATATCCCGATACTCACTCTTATCCTCTTTTCCTTTAACGATAGCGAAAGCACCGCAAGCTTTACGGGCTTCAGCTTGGAATGGTACAGAAAGCTCTTTTCGGACGAAGCCGCTTTCGTAGCACTCAGAAACACTTTGATACTTGCCGTGTGCTCCTCTGCTCTTTCAACCGTTATCGGAACTGCGGCAGCTGAAGGTATTTATAGAATGAGACGCAAATGGTTCAAGACACTCGTAACGAGCGTTACTGACGTTCCTATGATGAATCCGGATATCGTAACGGGCGTATCCTTTATGCTCTTCTTTGCAGCAGTGGTCGGCATCTTCAAGATCTCCGATTACGACGATATAGGATTTTTTGCAATGCTCATAGCTCATACCACGTTCTGCCTGCCCTACGTTATCCTTAACGTACTGCCGCGAATAAACGAGCTTGGTAATTCCCTTACGGAAGCAGCGCTCGATCTCGGATGCACACCCGTGCAGGCATTCTTCAAGGTGAAGCTCCCCAACATTATGCCCGGAGTTATTTCCGGCGCGGTTATGGCTTTCACGCTTTCACTTGACGATTTCGTTATATCGTATTTCGTCAGCCCATCAAATTTCCAAACGCTCCCTCTTCTGATATACTCAATGACGAAGAAGACCGTTAAGCCCGATATGTATGCGCTTTCAACGCTCATTATCGTGACCGTTTTCACGCTTTTGATCCTCTCAAATGTCAAGAGCTTCAAAAAAGCGGATAAAAAAGCAAGAAAAGGGGGTAAAAAGGTGTGAAGTTCACAAAATATTCACTAATCATCTTATCTTTATTCACGACTTTTTCATTACTTTTCTGCTCTTGCAACACCGCAGACGGCAACGATGGCATAGCTTCGTCGGGCAAAACAGTCAGCCTAAACGTCTATAACTGGGGAGAATATATCTCTGACGAGGACGACGAGGAATGCGGACTTTTCGACGTAAACGCAGGCTTTGAGGCTTATTATAAGGAAAAATACGGTGTGGATGTAAAGGTTAATTACTCAACCTACGCCACCAACGAGGATATGTACGCTAAGCTTACGAACAGCGCCGTATCCTACGATATCGTGATCCCTTCCGATTATATGATCCAGAAGATGATCTCCAACGATATGCTCCTCCCCCTTGATTTTTCAAAGCTCACAAATTACTCAAATATCAGTGATAGCTTTAAAAATATGTATTACGATCCCGAGAATTTGTACAGCGTTCCCTATACCTACGGTATGGTCGGAATAATCTACAACTCCGAATTTGTAAAGCCCGAGGACACCGCGAGTGAAAGCTGGGATCTCCTATGGAACGAAAAATATTCAGGAAAGATACTTCAGTTCAACAATCCTCGCGATGCTTTTGCCACCGCAATGTACAAGGAGGGACTGAATATAAACTCCCATGATCCTTCCGATTGGGACAAGGCTCTGGCAGCGCTTAAGGCACAAAAGCCCATACTTCAGGGATATGTAAACGATGAGATCTTCAATAAGATGAAGAGCGCATCCGCGTGGATATCCGCATATTTTGCGGGTGATTATCTGACTATGGCGGCGGATAACACCGATCTTCGCTTCTACTACCCCACCGAGGGTACGAACTATTTCGTTGATGCTATGTGCATTCCCAAAACGTCAAAGAATTACGATATAGCTCTTGAATATATCAATTATATGATAGGAGTTGAGGCGGCAACAGCAAATGCGTTGTATATCGGCTATGCTTCTCCTAATCAAGCTGTGCTTGATAGCGACTATTATAAAGAGATGCTCGATTACAATTACAGCATTTACGATGACGAGGACAACTGCCTCGTTGATGCCTGGGAGGTCCTTTACGGAAAAACAAAGGACGAAGCGAACGTTAACTATCCATATAATCCCGCTTACGAGGATTATTACAGTGACGAAAATGTTGATATACAGGCACACGTTACTTCCCTTTGGGAAAGCTTGAAAACAGAAAACTCAACGGAGCTTTGGATACATATAACAAGTGCCGCGATCGTTATAGGAGTTCTCGGATTTGCAATACGCTCAACCTATATCAGAAAAAAGCGCTCTAAATTCTATCGCGACAGAGACCGCGAGATAAGGAAGCAAAAGCGAACACAAAGTTAATAGCCCAACCACCTGCTTTGGCAGGTGGTTTTTGCATATGATCGTACATTTTGGCAATACTAAATCATATTAATGATGAAAGGTTTTGCTATGAAAAAGCTAACAAACGATTACAGAGAAAACGTATCTGCGCTCGATTCGATATTTTCGGTTAAAGAAAATTTCGATATACTTAAAAAAACGCTGATAATCGGCGAGGACGAACTTACACTTTATTTTATAGACGGATTTGTCAAGGATGCGGTGATGCAGAAAATGATGGTCCATTTTCTGTCGCTCAAATCCCTCGGTGAGCGAACGGACAGAAGCGCACAGGACTTTCTTTTTCACAATGTCCCTTACGTTGAGGCAGACGTAACTGACGATATTGACATTATGGTTCAGATGATGCTCTCGGGAGCAACGGTGATCCTCGGTTCTGCGTTCTTAAATCGCGGAATTATAGTGGATGCGCGCACTTATCCTGCGCGCGAGACTGCAGAGCCGGAAAATGACAGAGTTATCAAGGGTGCTCGCGACGGGTTTGTGGAAACTCTTATCTTCAATACCGCACTCATTCGTCGTAGAATACGTGATCCGCATCTCAGAATGTCCTATATGACCGTTGGCACACGCTCAAAAACCGACGTTGTTATCTGTTATATTGAGGATAAGGCGGACCCCTCCTACGTTGAGTCATTAAAGCAAAGAATCTCTTCGATAAATGTGGAAGCATTGACTGTCGGTATGCAGAGCCTTGCGGAGTGCCTTATTCCAAGCAGGTGGTACAATCCTTTTCCAAAGGTTCGCACTACCGAGCGTCCCGACGCCGCCGCTGCTCAGCTTCTGGAGGGAAACGTGCTTGTTATATGCGACAATACTCCCGAGGTAATGGTTCTTCCTGCATCGTTGTTCGACTTTATGCAGGACTCAAATGATTTCTATTTTCCTCCACTCACGGGCAGCTACCTGCGTGTATTAAGATATATAATCTTCTTTATGACTCTGCTTTTTATGCCGCTTTGGCTCATAGCGATACACAATCCGGAAGCCGTTCCGCCGTGGCTTGAATTTGTGCTTCCTCAAGAGCACGGCAGATTGCCCATCATCGTTCAATTATTCCTCGCGGAATTTATAATCGACGGCTTGCGCCTTGCATCAATGAATACTCCCGGAATGCTTTCCAATTCCCTTTCAGTCATAGGCGGTCTTATTCTGGGGGATTTTTCAATACAGATCGGCTGGCTCATACCCGAGGTAGTGGTTTACGGCGCGTTCGTTGCCATCGCTAATTTCTCACAACGCAATTACGAGCTTGGCTATGCCTTCAAGTTTCTGCGCCTCATCTTGCTCATTTTGACCTGGTTCTTCAATTTTTGGGGCTTTGCCGCAGGACTTATTCTCTGCTTTATACTTCTCGTCAACAACAAAACTCTCAACGGAGAACGCTCATACCTCTATCCCCTCATTCCCCTTGATAAAAAAGCGCTTAAAAGGATGATTTTCAGAACAAAAAAGCAATAAAAAAGAGAGGCGAGCCTCTCTTTTTTATTACAAACTAAAAGTCTTTATAGCCTTGATCGCAGTACCGTTTTCGTACTCACGGACTTCGCCAAGTGCAAAAAATCCACAATTCGCACCGTAAAGCCGCACGCGTGTACCGACCTTAAGGTTTGTTCTTATCTTACTCTGATATATCTCACATCCGCTTCGGCAGAGCTTTTCATAGAAGGCGGGCAATTTTACTGACTCAAGATCCTCAAAAAGCGACTCTGTGGGTGCAAGCAAGTTATATCGCGCATCCGTATCAAGTGCTTCAAGCTCTTCGAGTGTATGGGAATTTTCAATATCAAATCCACCCGCCTGCACTCTGTGAAGCGCACTCATAACACCGCCGCACGAAAGATGTGCGCCGATATCCGCGCAAAGAGTCCTAATATACGTTCCCGACGAGCATTCAACGTATAGCTCATACTCATTTGCCTTGTCAGTAGGAGTGCAATCGAGCCTGAATATCTCAATATCCCTCGCCGCTCTCTCAACCTCTATTCCCTCTCGCGCAAGATCGTAAAGCTTTTTGCCGTCAACCTTGAGCGCACTGTACATTGGCGGAATTTGCTTTATCCTGCCCCAAAAACCACCGCAAGCGCTCATAACCGCATCCCTTGTGGGAATATCATTACTCTGTGTAAGTATTTTGCCCGTAATATCCTCTGTATCCGTAGTCAAGCCAAGAGTAAGCCTTGCTATATAAGCTTTCCTGTCGGCAACGAGATATTCTGCCGCCTTCGCCGCTCTGCCAAGCAGTATCACAAGCACACCCGTGGCAAGCGGATCAAGCGTTCCAGTATGTCCAACCTTGCGCGTACCGTATAGCTTTCTTATCTTGCCCACAACGTCGTGCGAGGTGATCCCCTCGGGCTTGTTTACTATAAGAACACCATTGGGCTCAAATTTATTATCACTCATAAAAACCTCTTAAAATCTTACGTGCGCGGAATATATGGGTTGTCCCTTGTCGGAAAAATTCTTTTCGTATTCCGTCATCACGTTGCCCTCGTTCATCTCGGAGCTGTGAAGATCGCGCGTAACGAACTCGAATTTAAGTCCGAACGCTTCAAATTCCTCAAGTGAGAAGTCAAAAAGCCCCTCGTTATCAGTCTTAAGTCGAAGCAATCCTCCCTCTTTAAGAAGCGTTTTATATATTTCAAGGAAGGTATGATATGTAAGTCTTCTCTTAGCGTGTCCCGCCTTGGGCCAGGGATCGCTGAAATTGAGATAGATGCAATCTATACTGTGCGCGGGAAAATACTCAACAAGATTTTTCGCATCTCCAATGATAAAGCGAAGATTATCGGGACGGTTTTTTTTATCTCTTTCAGCCTTTTCAAGCGCAAGACAAGCCACATCAGCGATCTTCTCCATAGCAATAAAGTTCACGTCGTAATGCTTCGCCGCCATTCCGACCGCAAAATTTCCCTTTCCGCAACCGATCTCGAGATGTATCGGCCTTTTTTCGGCAAATGCGGACTGCAGATCCGCCTTGATCTCCTCATCAGGTATTATAAGCAAATGCGCGCACGCTTCAATTCTCTCAGCGCCGTGCTTTTTCTTTCTCATTCTCATATATGTAATTTCCTTTCTGTTTTTTAGGGTAAATTATTGACTTTTTTATTAAAAAATAGTATTATATTGTCATAAAATGATTTATGGAGGTATCAATTTATGAAAATATCAAATTCCGAAATCCGCGCTAAAGCTCGCGAGGCTCTCGGCAGTAGTATTTTCGGCAGAACTTGGATGATGTCGCTTGCCGCAGTTGCCGTTATAAGCCTTATAGTCAATCTCGCAAGTCAGGTGAGCTGCGGTATAGGAACCTTTCTTGTAACGGGTCCCCTTTACGTCGGACTTCATCTTGCATTTTTAAAGCTCGTAAGACGCGAGGATGAAATGAAGATAGGCTCTCTTTTTGACGGCTGTAACAATTTCGGCTCAAATATGATGCTTGGAGTAATGTACACCGTTTACATAACACTCTGGAGCTTGCTTTTCATCATTCCCGGTATTATCAAATCATACAGCTATTCCCTCATCTATTACATAAAGGCGGATCACCCCGAATACGGTTGGCGCGAATGCCTTGACGAGAGTGAAAAGATGATGCAGGGCAACAAGTGGCGTCTTTTCTGCCTGAATTTCAGCTTTATAGGCTGGATACTCTTAGGCTCTCTTGCCTGCTGCGGTATCGGTGCACTTTGGGTAAGCCCCTATATGCAGGCATCCACCGCGGTTTTCTATGAGGAGCTTAAGCGCGAGCAGGGCTACTATGCAGAGACTGATTTCACAAGCGAACCCTTCGCCGAATAATGCTTTATAATATCTGCCAACACCGTTGGCAGATATTTTTTCGCAAATTGCCAAATTCCCCTTGACAATTCAACGAAAAAGTATTACAATTAGTATATATATCTATGCTCACTTTTTTAGGAGGACCATAATGAATCTTACTAATAAACAAATCCGCGCAAAGGCGCGTTTCCTTCTTGACGAAAATATATTCGGTAAGGACTGGCTCAAATCGGTCGTAGCGCATATGGTAATGCTCGTGATCGACGGAGGCGTGGGAAGCTTCTTGGCATCGTTGGCAGCCGCTCTTGTTACTGCTCTTGGAACCTTGATCGCAATATACGTTCCCGGCGCAGGCTTAGCTGTGTCCATAGTAACCTACATAATAGTTTTTGCTTTGTCATTTATGATAACCTCGGGTATCGCGGGTATCGTAAATGCGGGCATCTCTTCTCTTCACCTTGACCTTGTAAGAAATAACGACCACATAAGCATAAGAAGAGTATTTGACGGCTTTAAGGATCTCGGCAAGAATTTCGTTCTTGGCTTTATGTACTTGTTAAACGTATTTCTTTGGACGTTTGTATTCATAATTCCCGGATTCTACGTTTCTTTCTCATACGCTCTCGTGTTCCACGTAAGAAAGGACCATCCCGACTTCACATGGCGTGAGTGTCTTGACGAAAGTGAGAGACTTATGGAGGGCAACCGTTGGAAGCTCTTCAAGCTGGAAATGAGCTTTTTCGGTTGGATGATAGTCGGAGCTCTCCTTACCTGCGGTATCGGTATGATTTGGGTAACGCCTTATATGCAGACCTCCTTCGCTATCTTTTATGATGAAGTCAAGAGAATTAAGGACAGCAACGTTGTAAGCCTCGATCCCCAAGCAAAGCAGAAGGTCGATCCCATCGTTATTACTCCCAACAACATCGGTATTTCCCTTCACAAGGAAGGTTGATCTTAAATTTATTGCCTGTTGGCTTAAAGCCAACAGGCTTTTTTATTTATACGTTAAATCTGAAAAGAACGATATCTCCGTCCTTAACAACATATTCCTTGCCTTCGCTACGAAGAAGACCTGCGTCCTTTACCGCAGCCATTGAGCCAAGCTTTACAAGAACATCAAAATCCACTACCTCTGCACGAATAAAGCCGCGTTCGAAATCGCTATGTATCTTTCCTGCCGCCTGAGGAGCTCTCATTCCCTTTGTGATGGTCCAAGCGCGGACCTCCTTGGGTCCTGCAGTAAGATAGGATATGAGACCGAGAAGTGAGTAGCTTGCCTTTATAAGACGGTCAAGACCGCTCTCCGCAATTCCCATATCGTCAAGGAACATCTTTTTCTCCTCCGCGTCAAGCTCACTTATCTCCGCCTCTATCTGCGCGCAGATGGCAATGATCTCGGAATGCTCTGCAGCGGCAAATTCCTTAAGCTCGCAGTAGAGAGGATTTTCGGTGGGCTCGTGATCCGCCTCATCCTCGCTAACATTCGCAACGTATATAACGGGCTTCATGGTGAGAAGCTGGGTATCGCCGAGAAGCTCCAGCTCATCTGCATCAAGCTCCATAGTGCGCGCACATTTGCCCTCCTCAAGAGTCGCGTGGATGCGTTCAAGAAGCTCCACCGTTGCGGCAAGCGTCTTGTCGCCCTTCATAGCCTTCTTTACCCTGTCAATTCTGCGCTCAAGTATCTCCATATCCGAGAAAATCAGCTCAAGATTGATAGTTTCAAGGTCGCGGATGGGATTTATATTTCCGTCAACGTGAATGATGTTGTCGTCCTCAAAGCAACGAACAACGTGAACGATAGCATCCACCTGACGAATGTTGTCAAGAAATTTATTGCCGAGTCCCTCTCCCTTGGACGCACCCTTAACAAGGCCAGCGATGTCAACGAATTCAATAATTGCGGGAGTGTATTTTTCGGGGTTGTACATCTGCGCAAGCACGTCAAGACGGCTGTCAGGCACGGCAACAACACCCACATTGGGCTCGATAGTGCAGAACGGATAGTTTGCCGACTCCGCGCCCGCATTCGTAAGCGCATTAAAAAGCGTACTCTTTCCAACGTTTGGAAGACCTACTATACCTAATTTCATAATTCTCTATAACTCCTTTATTTCCAAGGCTTCGCGAGCTTTTCTGCCCCATTTTTGCCCCATTTGTTTTATTTTGTTTTATTTTTGGTTTATTCTTGGCATTCAAATTGATTTACTGCTTCTCTCATAGAAGCAAGAGACACGTGTACATATCGATCCATGGTAGTTTGGATGCTGGAATGACCGAGTAGCTTCTGAAGATACTTAGCTTGCATGCCTCTTTCAATTGCCCTTGTAGCATAGGTATGGCGAAGAACATGCATACAGAATCTCTTGATACCGGCTTCTTCACAAAGCTTATACAGATGAGTATCGTAAGAGCTGTTCTTACTCGGCATACCAGTTCTATAGTTGATAAAAACAAGATCCTTCATAACTATATACTCCAGTTTACCGGATCTGCGATCGAGATACTCTAACCTTGTTTCCAAACGAGGAGACCGTTTCCTATTAGCGACAGTTGCATGCACAGCTTCGAGAATATCCATCGCCCTATTGGTCAATGGTATCGTTCTATAGCTCGCCATGGACTTTGTAGGACCTGCTCGCCAGCAACCTTCTTTAGGCCTATACTCCACGTTCCTTTTAACGGTAAGCGTTCTATTATCCCAATCAATATCATCCCACACAAGGCCAATCATTTCGCTGGTTCGCAGCCCGGTCTCGAGAAGAAATGAATATTGATTATAATTATGCGATCTTTTCGCCACTTTAAGAAATGCCGCTTGTTCTTCACTGGTTAAGTATCTGATATCGTCAACAGCTCTGACGGGTTTGTTAAACCTGACGCCATCCATTGGGTGCTTTGAAATATAGCCATTATCCAAGGCATATCTGAACATCGATCCCATCGCTATGTATGCCTGACGAATCGTTGAACCGGCATACAAATCTTCCATTTCGTTGAAGATTTGCTTACAATGCATCGGCTTAACATCGATTAACCTCATTTTACCGATTACCGGTTTGATGTTTTTCTCGTATCGCTCTTTGTAATTGCGTATAGTGTTGGGTGCCAGATCGCGTCCGTGCTTTTCAATCCAAAAGCTGAACCAATCATCAACTCTCATTCCAGGATCAGGGCTTTTAGCATATTGCTTATCAAGTGCCCTTTCTCTTTCCAACCACTGTTTGGCCTTTTTAGGGTCATCAAAACATTCTTCAATACGATTTCCGCATCGATTAACAAATCGCGCACGATATCTTCCATCAGCTCTTTGATCGATACCTCTTCCAATTTCTTTGCCTTTTAAGTTTTTACCCATTATATGTCCTCCTTTTCTGTCGAATCGGAGCCCATGTAACATCTAATTATATCACAACAACTTCGATTTTTCAATATCATTTACTTAAATTCTTCTTTGCGAATCTAAATATTCTTCAAACAATTGGCGTTTGATAAGATATTTTCCTCTGCCGTCTCCAACCCTAATGCTGAAATTGCATAAAGGATTCTTAGCTAACTGCAAAATACGGTTTTGCCCAATTCCAAAGTAAACGGAAGCTTCTTCTATCGTAAGAGCGTACTTTTTTTCAATAGGCACATTGGAACGATTGTTTTCCATTAGATTTCCTCCTTTCTTAATATATTAATTGTTAATAAGCATTGCGTTAAAATATAGAACCTCTGTTGGGATATTCCAAATCCTCGCACACATTTTAATCAAGCGGAAAGACACATAAGCTATAAAAAATAGTTTTCAAGAGGTGGCGTTTAGCAAACGTGTCTTTCCACTCTTATACGTATTATGATAGAACGAAGGCGAAATATCATTTGCCTTATTTTGTTGTTCAAACATCTTTCCGTTTGAGACACATATTTGGTCAAATGCTATCGCGCACATTTTATTCAAGCGGAAAGACACATAAGCTATAAAAAATAGTTTTCAAGAGGTGGCGTTTAGCAAACGTGTCTTTCCACTCTTATATGTATTATGATAGAGTGAAAGCGAAAAATCTTTTTTCTTGAATTTGCACTACAAATGTCCACATTTCTC
>JAFXKD010000016.1 GCA_017531925.1 Clostridia bacterium
ATAATCCCAAACGGGTAATTATCTCTTGGAGAACTGGGGTGCACGACGAGCGCCCTTGAGTCCGTACTTCTTTCTTTCCTTCATACGAGGGTCACGTGTAAGGAAGCCTGCTGCCTTAAGAGCGGGCTTGTTAGCCTCGTCAGCTGCAACGAGCGCGCGAGCAAGGCCGTGACGGATCGCGCCTGCCTGACCGGAGATACCGCCGCCGTTTACAAGAGCGATGATGTCCCACTTACCCTCTGTGCCTGTAGCACCGAAGGGCTGGTTAACGATGAGCTTGAGTGTCTCAAGACCGAAATATGTGTCGATATCCTTGCCGTTGATTGTAATAACGCCTGTACCAGGAACGATTCTTACGCGGGCAACGGATTTCTTTCTTCTACCTGTTCCGTAAAAATAGGGCTTTGAGCTTGTATACATATTCTTCGTCCTACCTTTCATTAAACTTCGTAAGCAACGGGCTTCTGAGCCTCGTGCTTGTGGTTAGCGCCTGCATAAACCTTAAGACGTGTAGCAGCCTTTGCGCCAAGTGTGTTGTGGGGAGCATGCCCTTAACTGCGAGAGTCATAGCAAGCTCGGGCTTTGTAGCCATAAGAGTCTTGTACTGAACAGCCTTCATACCGCCGATGTAACCGGAGTGATGGTAGTAGTACTTCTGCTCAAGCTTTCTGCCTGTGAGAACAGCCTTATCAGCGTTGATGATGATTACGAATTCACCGCAGTCAGCGTGGGGTGTGAATTCGGGACGGTGCTTACCGCGGAGAATGTTAGCAGCAGCAACTGCAGTTCTACCGAGGGGCTTATTAGCAGCGTCTATAACATACCATTTTCTTTCAATGGTATTTGCATTTGCAAAATAAGTTGACATTAAATGTTTCCTCCAATAAAATTGTGTTATGATTTTTAACCTTGCACATTATAACAAATATATTTAGCTTTGTCAATACCTTTTTGAAAACTTTTTTTGCGATTTTAATTTATCTCCAAGCAATCTCTCGTTTTCTCGCTTTTTCATATCATTTCCTCGTTTTTTCTCACTTGCGATTTTAAAATTTTTTCGCATATTTTTTTCTCTCTTTTAATATTTTGGAATAAATGAGCAAAAAGAGAGGATATTTCAATGAAAAACAATTATTTTTCACCCGAGGGAAGCCGCCTTTACACAAAGGATAATCTATCGTATATATCTAACCTTTCGGGACTTGAGCGCGCAATGAATGACGGCGCCGTATTGGAAGCTATGGCAATGCTCTGCGACGGAGACCTCAATCTGCACGTGGATCTCTTCGGCATAAAGGGGATAATTCCAAAGGAAGAATGTGTTTTTTCACCCTGCAAGGAGCCCGTAAAGGATATCGCCATCATCACGCGCGTCGGCAAGCCCGTGTGCTTTAAGGTCAAAGCAATAGAGCCACAAGGCGACACCTTCCGCGCCATTCTCTCGCGGCGTGAGGCTCAGGCGGAGTGCTATAATTACTATCTTTCGTCGCTCATACCGGGCGATATTATTCCCGCCACCGTTACACATCTTGATAATTTCGGAGCCTTCGTGGATATCGGATGCGGATTGGTCTCCCTGCTTTCCATAGACTGCATCTCCCTCTCGCGGATAAGTCATCCTTCGGACCGTCTTAGCGTAGGTCAAAAACTGAACGTTGCCGTAAGGTCCAATAACGCAGAAACGGGCAGAATTTACGTCACCTTAAAGGAGCTTCTCGGCACGTGGGAGGAAAACGCGGCAAGCTTTTGCGCAGGACAGACCGTTTTCGGAATAGTAAGGAGCATTGAAAGCTACGGAATTTTCGTAGAGCTTGCCCCAAATCTGACGGGGCTTGCCGAGCCCAAAGATGCAAATCCGCTTTTTCGCGATATAGAGATAGGAGACGGCGTTTCGGTTTACATAAAGAGCATATTGCCCGACAGAATGAAGATAAAGCTTGTACTGATCGACGTCAATCCGTCGCCGCCCTGCCTCGTAGCGCTTAAATATTACACGGACGCAGAGCATATGGATATTTGGAGATACTCACCCGAGGGCTGCACCAAAACGATAGAGACCGACTTCACAAATTAAAAAAATCGGCAAAAGCCGATTTTTTTATTTATTCATATATTCTCTTGCTTCGTTTACGTAAGAATCGGCATTATCAGTTATAGAACGTATCTCGTCCTCGCTAAGCGCTCTTACCACCCTTGCGGGATTTCCAAAAACAAGGCTGCCCGCGGGTATGATCTTTCCCTGCGTAACAAGTGCGCCCGCGCCTATGATACAGTTTTCCTCTATCACCGCGCCGTTTAACACGATCGCACCCATTCCTATCATCACGTTGCTTTTGACAGTACATCCGTGAATTATGGCTCCGTGACCGACGGTAACGTTATCGCCGATGCACACGCTAAAATCCTTACTCGTGTGTATCACCGCATTGTCCTGAATATTGGATCTGCTGCCTATTTTAACTTTAGCGGAATCCGCTCTGATGACCGCGTTGAACCAAACCCCGCAGCCCTCTCCGATCTCCACGTCACCGAGAATGCGCGCGCCATCGGCGATGAATACAGTTTTGTCAATCATTTTATTAATACCTCTTATCAACCGTCTTATAAATCCTATACGTTCCGTTTTCGCCCGTCTCGCTGTTACCGATCACAAATGTATTTGCGATAAGGCTATCGGGCAGGTGGACGTTACCAAGCAGTGAGTGCGCGGCGTTTATCTTTTCCGGATCATCATCCATAAAGAGTGTGGTATGAAAAATAAAGTCAAGGTCATATTCGTGAAGCGGAACGCCGTATTTTTCGCGGAGCATCATATTAAGCTCGGTGGCAAGCGCTTCTACCCTTTCGTTTGAATACATACGTATCCACTCGATATTTTCGTGCTTTTCAATGCCCTTCACCTTTATCTCAAACGGCTCGCAATCCTCGTAAACACGGGTGATATCGGCAAGAACACTGTCAAATAATGAATTTTCAATTTCAAAGGATATCTTCAGAGAAATGTGAAGCGGCAGCTGACAGGTCACGTTTGATATTTCAATTTTTTCAAACACACCGTCAACTGCACGCCTTACTTCTCCGAGCTGATTCTCAACGTTGATCCCAACCCAGATATACATATTTAATTCTCCTTATCTGAAGTCCGTTTTACCGTCTTCAAAATAAATTCTCGTTCTTATTATATCATACTGCTCGCGCATAACGTCGCCCGACAAAATTCCGAGCTTGTCCTTGAGCATCGTAACGATATTTTCGGGATTGATATGCGGATGAGTCTGATTTATGGACGCGGAAAGCTTTGCGTTTATTTTTATCAATCCACCGTCGAATTTCACACTCACGTCGCGAACGTAGGGCGCGATATCCACCTCTTTGAAGTATATCTTTTCGCGCTTATCCTTGGCTTTTTTGAGAATTATCACCTGCTCTGCGGTGAGCAATCCTTCTATCTCGCTCGCCATATTTTCATCGGCGCCCTCGGTTCCGATCTCAAAATCATACTCCGCCCAATATATATCCTCAAGAGCGGTCTCGGGATAATACGCATCAATAAACCTAAGCTCCTCGGTCACCTCTGCGTTTATATGCTCCATAAGCTCAAGCGGTGGAATAGCCCTTTCAACTCTTACGTCAAGATACTCACATTCACTCTGTACACCCACGGAAAGAGGGAGAGCAAATATAAGCTTTGCGTGAGGGTTAAAGCCCTTTGAATACCAAAGAGGAGCCTGTGCCCTTACAAATATCTTTGTCATTACGCTGAGAAGATCGCGGTGTGAAATAAACTGCAGATCCCCTACCTTGCGGAATTTAAATCGTATGAATTTTGGCTCGGGGAGCATAGGATAGTCTGTTTTTGAATAGGGCTTTAAGCCTCTGTCTTTTTCGGACACCACGTTCTCTCACCTCCAAGCTTATTCACGCCACATCCGGAGCATTTCTCACGGCATGACGGGGTGGTCTTTTCGGCATAAGCGTTGCCACGCTCACGCTTCAAAAATTCCTTGGTAACTCCGCAGTCGATAACGTCCCACGGAAGCACCTCGTCCTCTCCCCAAACTCTGTTTGAGTAGAAATTATAATCTATTCCGCAATCGTCAAACACCTTTATCCATTCGTCATAGTGGAAGAACTCATCCCACGCGTCAAAGCAAAATCCTCTCTCGCAAGCAAGAGCAAGCGCGGGAGCAAGACGGCGGTCACCGCGAGCTAAAATTGCTTCAACGTGTGAAACGCGCGCGTCGTGGTGGACGTAACGGATCTTTCTGTCCGTTATCTTGCTTTCAAGATATTTCTGCTTTTCAACGAACGTTTCCATAGAATCCTGGGCCTCCCATTGGAAGGGAGTGAAGGGCTTTGGAATAAAGCAGGACACGCTGACCGTAACGGACGGCGCTCTTCCCTTTTGTCTGTTGGGATTTTGATAATAAGCCTCAATTACCGCCTTTGCAAGCTCAGCAATACCGTCAAGGTCCTCGTACGTTTCGGTGGGCAAGCCCATCATAAAGTAGAGCTTGCAGGAGGTCTTGCCAGCATCAAAGCCCACGTTTACCGCGCGAAGAAGATCTTCCTCGCACACGTTTTTATTAATTACGTCGCGCAGTCTTTGGCTTCCCGCCTCGGGCGCAAACGTAAGTGAGCCGGCTCTTACGGTGGATATCTTGTCCATAAGCTCCTTTGTAAAGCTATCGACACGGAGTGAAGGAAGCGAAAGGCTTACCATATTTTCATCCGTCCACTCAAGCAAGCCGTCCGTAAGCTCGGAAAGCCTTGAATAATCGCTTATCGAAAGAGATGACAAAGAGATCTCATCATATCCCGTTGCTTCGTACAGGCATTTCGCCTGCTCACACAAAACCTCGGGGGTCTTTTCTCTGACGGGACGGTAAACCATTCCAGCCTGACAGAAGCGGCAGCCTCTGATACATCCGCGATACACCTCGAGCATAATGCGGTCATGCACCGTTTCGATATAGGGCATTACCACCTTTTTGGGGAAATACGCCTTATCCATATCTGTCATAATGCGCTTCAATACGCGCTTTGGAACATCCTCGTAAACAGGTGTATATGACTCTATCGTTCCGTCTGCATTATACTTTATGTCATAGAGCGACGGCACGTATATTCCGCCTATCTCAGCGGCTGCTCTGTGTAAAAAGTCCTTTTTTGTGTATGTGCCATTCTCCTTCATCTCAATGTAAAGACGGGTAAATTCTATAAGGTTTTCCTCGCCCTCACCTATTGAGAAGCAGTCAAAGAAATCCGCTATTGGCTCGGGATTATATGCGCAGGGCCCTCCGCCGATGATTATAGGAAAGTCCTCTCCCCTATCCTTCGCATAAAGCGATATTCCCGCAAGCGAGAGCATCTGCAAGGTCGTGGTATAGCACATCTCGTATTGGAGCGTGATGCCTATGATATCGAAGTCGGATAAAGGATCGCCGCTCTCGTGAGCAGTAAGAGGAATATTATGCTCCCTCATCTTCTGTTGCATATCCGTCCACGGAGCGTAGGCTCTCTCGCACCAGATATCCGGCTCGGAGTTGAGCGCGCCGTAAAGGATACGCACACCGAGATTTGACATTCCTATCTCATAGGTATCGGGAAAGCAGAATGCCCATCTCGCCTTTATATCTTTTTTGTCCTTAATGATCTGTCCGAATTCACCCGCGCTGTATCTGCCGGGCTTTTCGACCGATTTAAGAACCGTTGTATTTTTTATTTTCATTATGTCACCGTTTTATATAGAAATGAGTAAGCAGCATCATTACCGATGTGCAGAGAGCGCAAGCAAGGATAAGAGCCAGCATACTTACCGTATTGATGCCCGAGAAGAGCATCAGAGCAAATGAGAGTATGCCAACAAGAACTATGGACGCAACTCTCATCTTGCTGAAGAGAGCTTCAAGACGGTCAAGCTTTACGCACATCATAAGAGCCTCCGTAAGCGCGCGAACGTTCTTTGCGGAAACTATACCGCCGTCGATCGATTTCTCTGCGGGCTTCATCTCCTTAAGCGTGGGACGGACTATACTGATATCAAGCTTTTTGATGCTTGAATATCTCTTAGCCCATTTGTTATTAACGTTGGGATCACAGGAGCGGATTCCAATGCTTATACCACGAGCCGCAAGCTTTCTTGCAAGCTTTTCAAATTCAGCAGAGAACTGATAGGTAACGTAGAGCTTTGCGCCAAGCTTTCCGCCAAGTGCGATAAACATTATGCTCTCCTCGCCTCTCTCCTCAACTCTCACGTCAGCCGCAGTATAGCTCGGATGGATTCCCCTGCTCTTCATAAACGCGCCCGTTCCTATATGGACCAATGTCTTGCCGTCAACAAGAGCAACTATACCGTCCTTGCCTATATCCTTGATCTCAACGCTCTTTGAATGTACCATTTCACTCGTGGCAAATTCAAACACCGCCTTAAGAGGTCCGCCGACCTTTGAGAACACGGCTTGCGTGTGGTAAAGCACGCGGTAGATCTCGTTGTTGTCGTAGAGCTTAAGTCCCTTGGTCCTTACGCTCTTTTTATTGAAAACATTGTAATCGTCAAAATAGATTATATTGCATTTGCCGTATTCCGATACGCTAGACTTACCTATAATACCCGTTTTGTGCTTTTTAAGGGCTCTGTAAACCGTGAAATAAGCAAATTCACTCTCGAATACCGACGAGCAGATAAGTGCGAAGGAAAGTGTAACGATAAATGCGGGAATGAAGGTTGTATATTGCTCTTCCATTATAAGAAGCACTATCATAACGCAGAGCGCAACCGAGCAGCTGAGTATTACAGACACGAGCCTGCCCATATTACTTGCCGGGCTTCTTGATATATGCTCAAAAAATCCTGTTACGTTTGGCACGCGTGAAATACAGTAGCTGTCATTGTCTATTATCTCACCCGTCGCGCTGTCGTCATTTTCATCTACTCTCAGCTTTCCGTATGGCTCAAGCACAAGCTTCTTTTCACTTGTAGCAACATATCCAAATACCGAGCTCTGCTGAAGCACATCAAAAATATCGTATAAAAGGCTCAGCACAAGCAGGCAAGAGCTGAAGGAATGGAAAGTCATATTGGGATCAACATAACCCATCGACAGGATCAAAACATCGTGGTGGATATTCAGTATAAGAGTTATGATCGCGGCAATAAAGGTTATTGACGAAAAATCGAATATCCGCTTAAATAGCTTTGAAAACTTATTATAGGAGATCACCGCACACAAAAATGCGAGCTGAAGTCCTGCAAGCACGTAAATATCGGGATGCTCGTAAATGCTGAATATAAAAGGAAGCTCATATCCTGACCATCCCGTCAGCTCGTAAACCAAAAGCACGAGCGCAAGGATCGCTGTAATGATAAGCTGGGCTATGATCTTTTTCTTATCACTCTTGTATTTTTTCTTTATATCTGCGTTTTGCGCAAGAGAGCGATATTCCTCGCCACAAAAGCCGTATATTTTTTTATTTTTGAATACGTCCTCTTTTTTGTCGCCGTCCTCGTGAACAGCCTGACGTATTTTTTCAAAGCCGACCGTTTGATTAAGCTCACTCTCTCCGCCAAGCGCTACCATAAGAGCGATATCCACCGCGTCAAGATCCGCACTCGTTACGGGATTGAAATAGTCCATATTTCCGCTCGCTCTCTGAGATATCTCGGCGCTTTTGGCAAGCTCGTCCTCCGTGGGAGGAATTATTCCGTCCTCAGCGGTCTCGTAGCTCTTGTCCTTCATCAGCCTTTCCCAATCCTCAAAGATGGTGTACTGCTTGTCGGGAGCGCGGCTCTCTGTTATCTCTGCCTCGAAAACGACGTCCTCAAGATCCCCCGAAAAGTCCTCAACGAATTCATTGAATACAGTTCCCTGCTGTCCCTCAAGGACCTCATCGTAATCTATGGATTGCTCCGCTATTGGCTCTTCATAGCTTCCCTCTGTTGGCTCGGAGATGTCTATCGGTGTTTCATCACTTACGGGAATATCAGCGTTTTCCTCTGCGATATCCTCAATAGCAGGCTCAAAGAGAGTGGTTTCGATAATTTCCTGTGCCTCAGCCTCAGCCGCAGCGGGCTCTGCTTCTGCCTCTTCTTCTACTTCCGCTTCTGCTTCTGCTTCTGATTCTGCTTCTGCTTCTACCTCCGCTTCAGCTTCTGCTTCTGCTTCAAGATTCTCATCATCTTCATCTGCAGAGATCTGCTCCTCTTCAGCCGCCAAGGTCTGTTCAACGATCTCACTAACGATATCGTCGATTATCTCCTCCTCTGTAGAGGCAGTTACCTGCGAGACTACATCCTCAACCTCGTCCTTGGCTTCGTCCTCATAAGGATCTTGAGCCTCCTCCGATTCCGGTTGCTCGCTCTCGGTCTCTTCCTCAGAAGCTTCCTTGGGCGCGGATGCAAATATCTCATCCATCCAAGTCTTTTCAACCGTCTGCGTATCCGGATTTTCTTCTTCATACGCCGCGGTGATCGTCTCCTCCTCGGGCTGATCTGCAACATCATTGGAGAGTTCTTCACCGTCAAGCTCGGAATTTTCTTCGATTAATTCTTTGGGAGCCTCTTCGGTCACTTCCTCTGAAACCTCCTCGACCGCTTCATCAGTTGTTTTCTCTCCTACTTCATCGGTAACGATCTCGCTAGTGATTATCTCATCATCGACTCTGCCGAAATCAACGGTCTCGAAGGAATAATCCTCGCCCGTTTCAAATGAGCTTACGCTCTCATCCGCAGAAAAATGCTTTTTGAGCATATTTTTTATATCTTCGTCGGAGTGTATGGAATTATCGGTAGTCTGAGTATCTGTTTTTTCTTCAACCGTTTGCTCTGTATGCTCCTTGAGTCGCTCAAGCAGCTTTTGAACGTCGTCCTTATTGATATCCGTCACTCAAATTACCTCCCTTTCAAAAATTTATCATAAATCAAGTATTATTTTCCTTTTCTGTGCTGCCTTGAAGCCTCTGCAAGTATCACCGCAGCCGCAGTAGATACGTTGAAGGAGTTGACGTGACCGTACATAGGTATGGAAACTATAACGTCGCTCCTCTGCTTAACGAGCTGGGAAACGCCCTCTCCCTCGCTGCCGAAAACTATGGCACAGCCGCCCGTGAAATCTGTATCGTAATAAGCCTGTCCGCCCGCTTCTGCGGCATAGACCCAGATATTTTTTTCCTTAAGCTCCTCAATGGTCTGCGCTATATTTGACACCTTTGCCACCGCAAGATGCTCGATAGCTCCCGCGCTCGACTTTGATACAAGGGGCGTAAGACCCGATGCTCTGCGCTTGGGAATGATGAGCCCGTGCGCCCCAACCCCCTCGGCGCAACGGATAAGCGAGCCGAGATTGTAAGGATCCGTAATACCGTCTGAAATAACGATGAGGGGAGCCTCTCCTCTCTCGCGAGCAAGCTCAAGGATATCCTCGACCGAGCAGTATTCCTTTTCCGCCGCCATAGCTATAACGCCCTGATGCTGACTCATACCCGCCATACCGTCAAGCTTTGCGCGATCCACCTCAACAACGGGTATTCCGCGTTCAATTGCCTGAGCAACGAGAACAACGATGGAGCCCTCGCGATCGCCCTTGCTTACAAGAAGCTTGTCCACTGCTCTGCCGCTCTTTAGAAGCTCGCGAACGGCATTTCTGCCTATAACGAGTCCGCCAAGCTCACCCTCGTCCATCTCAACGGGGTCCTTGAAATATTGCTTTTTGCTCCTTGCAGGCGCGTGATCGTCATTTCGTGCCATTTTTTCGCCTTTTTTATTAAAATTTCTATTTTTTTCGCTATTTTTGTAATTATTTTCTCTCATTTTTAGTCCCTTTCCGAAAAAGAGTACACTTTTCATTCTATTTCATCCTACATTATAACATATATTATTCAATTTGTGTAGTACTTTTTTTACTTTATTCAAACTTTTTATCGACTTTTTTCGAGGTGAACACTATTTGATTTAATATTTGGATTTGTATGGGAGAAGTTAGTTAAGAAAAGAAAATGTTCTTTTTCGAGAAAAAGAACCAAAAAGCTTTTAAAACGCTACGCACAGTAGCCCTTTATTTTGTGCTAAACCGACCAAACCCGCGCAAATTGTGTCAATGAATTGACACGTAACGTTTTTCTCCCTTGTCGAAAAACTGTAATTTGCTACACTAATCATAGACAGTATGTTCGCACTTTCTTTACGTCTGCTCTAAAAGTAAGTAAATTTTAGAAAAATCAAATCCCCGATTTGATTTTTCGTAGTTTTGAAGTGGCGATACCGACCGTCGTGCTTGCACGTAAGGGCGGGATTGATGCTTCAAAACCGATAATTCACCCGTGAATTATCGAAAATTTACGCAGACTCCGCACAAACCAAGCGATTGTTTTGCCTACTTTTTTCAAAAGTAGGCGCGAGCCGCGCAGGCGATCCAAAGGCAAACTAACTTTTCCTCACTAAATCCCAATTAACAAAAAAGCAGGGATATTGGTCCCTGCTTTTGATCTGATTTATTTTTCTTTAAGAACCGCCTTAAGCACTGTAAAGAGATTATTACAGCTCTCAAGTCTTAGCGCTTCGTCGGGTGTATGGATATTTCTCATATCGGGGCCTACCGAAATGATATCCATATCGGGAATACGGCTCTTGATGATACCGCATTCAAGACCTGCGTGGATAACGACGGTTTTTACGTCCTTACCCATAAGCTCAGCGTATTTTCTGACGTAGGTATTACGAAGCTCGCTTTCGGGAATGAAATCCCATCCGGGATATCTGCCCGTGTGACGAACACTTGCGCCGAGCGCTTCCACCTGCTCGTTTACCTGAGCAATTGAGAGCTCGATCTGCTCTTCCTTTGCTGAGCGCGAGGAATAGGTGATATACGCGCCCTCTCCGTTCACCTCAATTACACCAAGGTTCCTTGAAAACTCAACGAGTCCCTCAAGATGCGCACTCATATTAAGCACACCGACCTTTATATTTCCAAGCATTTCGATCAGTTTAGCTCCCTCGACCAAGGTATCAACGTCTTCTACGTCATTTTCAACGCAAACGGATATTTTAAGTCCCGCATCAGCCTCGCAAAGTCCTTCGCGGATCTTTGAATCAAGCTCCTCTATCACGGCAAGAGCCTTTTGGGAATCCTCAACTACGAATTTTGCCTCGCACATACGCGGAATAGCATTGTCCTTTTCACCGCCAACAAGCGAGATAAGATCCATTTCCTGCTCCCTTGCTATCTCGGAGAGAATATCAGCCACCATAATAATGGCGTTCGCTCTGCCACAGTTGATCTCAACTCCCGAGTGACCACCAAAAAGTCCGTCAACGGAGAGAGTGATAATATCGCCGCTGGATTTTTGAAGCATCGGTTTAAAGCTTATCTTGCTTCTTACACCGCCCGCGCATCCTGCGCAGACCTCGCCCTCGCTTTCGGAGTCGAGATTTATCATTCTTTTCGCGGTAACCACGGAATAATCAAAGCTCTCAGCACCGCCAAGACCCGTTTCCTCCTCGGTCGTGAAAAGGCACTCAAGTGTGGGATGCTCCTCTATCTCACCGTCAAGAAGCGCAAGCATAAATGCAACGGCAATGCCGTCATCGCCGCCAAGCGTCGTTCCCTTTGCTCTAAGCCAACCGTTATCCATATAGAGATCGAGCGCATCGGTATCAAAATTATGACCAGATGACGTCTCCTTTGCGCACACCATATCCGTGTGTCCCTGAAGCAGATATGCGGGAGCCTGCTCATATCCTGCAGTTGCCTCTTTTCTTATAAATACGTTGTTATTTTTATCCCTGATAACGAAAAGTCCTCGCTCGCGCGCAAAATTCTCTATATATTTTGCAACCTCCTCCTCGTTTCCCGAGCCGTGCGGGATACGGCAGAGCTGCTCAAAATAAGCAAGCACCTTTTCAGGGCTATAGCCCTTAGTAATTACCTGTTCAACCATATATACATCTCCTTTTCAAAAAATCACGAAGAAGTGTCTCCTCGTGATTTTTAAATTAACTATTTCCAAAGCTACCAAGAAATCCAAGTGCGCCACCCTCAAGATTTTCAAGCGATCTGCCCTCGCCAAGTGCCACGCAGGATATGGGATCGCTCGCAACACGGGTGCGAAGTCCCGTGGTCTTTTCTATAAGCTTATCGAGTCCCGTAAGCTTGGAGCCGCCGCCCGTAAGCATTATACCGTTTTTGTAAACGTCACCTAAAAGCTCCGGGGGAGTTTGCTCTATTACAAGGCATATAGTATCGATTATTGCCGTAAGAGGCTCCATTATCGCGTCAAGCGTTTCACTCGCGCTGAAGCTTACCACCTTTGGCAAGCCTTTAACAAGGCATCTGCCCTTCACCTTTATATCTGCGGGCTTTTTGGTTGGTACGTCAAAGACCTTGCCGACCTTTATCTTAATCTCCTCAGCGGTGCGCTCACCGATAAGTACCTTATATCTCTTTCTCATATAGGACATTATCGCTTCGTCAAGCTCGTTTCCAGCTATCCTTACGGATTTTGAAACGACCACTCCGCCGTAAGATATCACGGCTATATCGGTAGTACCGCCACCGATATCTACTACAAGATGTCCTTGCGGAGCATCGATGTTTATTCCCGCTCCTATCGCCGCCGCAACCGGCTCTTCAATAAGAATGGTCTGACGCGCTCCCGCCTGATTTACCACATTCATAATGGTCATCTCCTCAGCCTCGCTTATCTCACACGGTACACTTATCATAACCCTCGGACGCACGAATACCGAGCCGCACGCCTCTTTAATAAAATGCTGTAGCATTTTTAGGGTCGCGCTGTATTGGCTGATAACTCCATCCTTCAGAGGACGGACGATGGATACGTTCTCCGGCGCTCTGCCGACCATTTGAAGCGCCTCCTTGCCGATGCGGACGATATTGCCCGTATTGTTATCAATGGCAACGACACTCGGCTCGCGAAGAACTATTCCATTACCCTTAACATAGACGAGAACGGATGAAGTTCCAAGGTCTATTCCAATATCTGTAGTAAAATCGAACATTCCGTTCCCTCCTTTGTACGTAATATATTTATTGTATCACAAAAGTATCAACAAATCAATCTTTTTGCGCTTTATTTTTTTGCTTTTTTTCGGTAATGCCTATACTCACGCCCAAAACCGAGTACGCGCCCGCAGAATAAAGCAATCTCGCGCAAGCCGCCATTGACGAGCCCGTGGTAACGATATCGTCAACGAGTATCACCGTTTTATCCTTAACGGCATCCTCGATATCAAGCAAGCTGTATGCGGATGACATATTCAGCTGACGTTCAAATCTGTTGAGATCTCTTTGTTGCTTTGAAAAGATCTTTCTTTTGAAGCAACGGACAAGCGCGATTCCCGTAATGAGCGAAAGCTCCTTCGCCATTTCAAGACCCTGGTCAAAGCCGTCCTGCGCCTTGTTTTTGTGGGAGCGCGGCATATAGGTGATAACGCAATCCGCGGGAGCGAGAGAATATGCTCTCATCTCCGGTATAAGAAGCCCCCTCATCTGCTCCGCTACGAAACGAAAGCTCGCTCTGTTTCTTGAGTGCTTTATGGAATAGATAAAGGGCTTTATCTTCATTTTATCGTCGGACGGTCTGTAAAGCACGAGCTTCAATAGTGCCGCGCATTGAGCCTTCTCCATTTTCCTTGGCATACAGCGGCAGAACTGCATCTGAAGCCCGCAGCGCTGACATTCAATAGCCTTTTCCGCCTCAAGCTGCGCTCTGCAATCCTTACAAAGAGCATCGATCTGCTTTTTCGTAAGTTCAATACCGAGAATCTCACCGC
The DNA here is from genome assembly GCA_017531925.1 of Clostridia bacterium. GTDB lineage: Bacteria > Bacillota > Clostridia > Oscillospirales > CAG-272 > RGIG4608. The sequence continues at coordinate 13,790 of JAFXKD010000016.1, forward strand.
AATTTGCACATTTGGGCGGAAAGATCAGATTTTCCACGAGCTGAACAAATCCCATATCACACCTCAAACAGCTTTGCAAGTCCCGTATATCTGAGGGTTTGCTTATTATTGTCCACCATAGTCTTGACTATATCTTCACGACCGACGACGATAACCATATTTTTAGCTCTTGTAACAGCGGTGTAGAGCATATTTCTAGTAAGCAGCATACGCGGTGCGCTGTAAGCGGGGATTATCACTATAGGATATTCGCTTCCCTGACTCTTGTGAACCGTAATGGCATACGCGTGCTCAAGCTCCTCAAGATATGAAAAATCATACTTGACGCTTCTGTCATCAAAAACGATATCCATCGACTGCTCCTTGAAATCAATATCGTAGATAACGCCGATATCACCGTTAAAAACGCCGTAGCCGTCGCTTCCGTCGTCTCTTTTCCACTCAAGATCGTAATTGTTCTTCGTCTGCATAACGCGGTCGCCCTGACGGAAAACGGTCTGACGGTATTTGTATTCCTTCTTGCCGAATTGCTCGGGATTCAATGTGTTCTGAAGTAAAACGTTGAGGTTTTCCGTACCCGCCTCACCCTTTCGCGAGGGCGAGATGACCTGCATATTTGCGGTCAGTCGCGTTCCATAAGCCTTTGGGAGTCTGTTTTTGCACAGATCCGCCACCGTGAAGGCTATATCCGCGTCACTCTGCCTTGGAAGAAAGAAGAAATCCTTATCCTTTGCGGAAAGATCGGGCATCTGTCCTGCATTTATCGCGTGCGCGTTTGTTACGATAAGGCTCTCCGACGCCTGACGGAATATCTCGCTAAGACGGATGGTAGAAAATCTGCCGCCGTCGATAAGATCACGCAGGATATTTCCCGCTCCAACGCTTGGGAGCTGATCGCTGTCGCCTATGATTATAAGCCTTGCGCCCGGCTTTACAGCTTTAAGCAGCGCGCACATAAGATTCTGATCTATCATCGACGCCTCGTCGATTATTATAACATCCTCGTCAAGAAGATTATTCTCATCGCGGTTGAATTTACCGTATATACTGTCGGAAAAATCCATCTCAAGAAGGCGGTGGATCGTCTTTGCCTCGCGGCTCGTAGCCTCGCTCATACGGTTTGCGGCGCGACCTGTGGGCGCGGCAAGGGCAACGTCAAGCCCCATACTGTCAAATATTTCGATCAGCGCGCGCACAACGGTGGTCTTACCCGTTCCGGGGCCTCCCGTAAGGATCATTACGCCGTCCTCGAGGGACGCCGCTATCGCCTTTTTCTGCAACGGAGCATATTCGATGCCGCTCCTTCTCTCCTCTCGCGCAATAAACGCCTGCATATCCTGAACACCGACCGATGCACATACCTTGTCTATAAGATCGAGCTTGCGCGCGATGTACTTTTCCGCGTCGTAGCTCTCTTTTTCGTAAATATATTTCACTCCGTCGCGCTTTACGTAGCATATCCTGCCCTGCGCAATAAGTGAAGAAAGGGACGCGGCTATTATCTCCTCGCCAACCTCAAGCAGCTTTGCCGCGCTTGATATGAGAAGCTCCTCGGGTAAGCAAACGTGACCGTTCTGCGTGATCCTGTATCGCATCATATACACGATACCCGAGCTTACGCGCTCAAGTCCCTCCGAGGAAAATCCGAGCGAGCGAGCCATACCGTCAGCCTTTTCAAAGCCGATGCCGTCTATCTCCTCACAGAGTATATACGGGTTTTCCTTTGCAAGCTCCACACTCCTGCTGCCCCACCTTTTGTATATCTTCATAGTAAGAGCCGCGCCAAAAAATTCGCGGAAGAACATCATAGTGCTTCGCATTCCCGCGCTCTTCTGAAATTCCTCACCGATCTGACGCGCCTTTTTGGGCGTGATACCGGATATTTCCGCGAGCCATTCGGGGTGGTTTTCAATAATGTCAAAGGTATCCTTGCCGTAAACGTCAACAATCCTTTGCGCAGTTTTGGGACCTATCCCCTTTATCGCGCCCGACGCGAGATATCTGAGAATTGATACCTCGTCCGCAGGCATGATCTTTTCATAAGACGAAACGGAAAACTGCCTGCCGTACTTTGGATTATGTACCCATTTTCCGTAAATCTTGAGGCTCTCACCCTCTCCTACGTAAGGCATAATACCGACCGCCGTTATAAGCTCGTTTTGATCCGTTATGAGCTCAAGTATCGTGTATCCGTTGTCCTCGTTTGAGAAGATTATCCCCTCCACCGAGCCTTCAAGCATAGATATTCCGTTCTCGTCAACCGTTTCATATTTCTTCTTAGCCATCGGTATCCTCCTTTCATAATCTGAAATGACCTCAAATGCACTATTACATTTGAGGTCACAATAATTGTAAATTTCATTTGCTTCGCATATATACGGATATGCACCGATAAAGCAAATTTTAGGAAAATCAATCCAACAGATTGATTTTTCGCAGTTTTGAAGAAGCAATAGCGACCGTCGTGCTCGCACGTAAGGACGAAATTGATGCTTCAAAACCGATGATTCACCCGTGAATTATCGAAAATTTGCGCAGACTCTGCTCAAGCCAAGCGACTGTTTTGCCCCGCTTTTTCAAAAGCGGGAGCCCAAGCGGCTTGAGCGGTTCATAGGAAAACTAACTTTTAATACCAAAACCCCTTAGCCGCTTTTTCTTTTGGAAAAGTAGCCCCAAAAGAAAAAGCTAGCAAAAAGAAAACGGGCGTATTCGCCTGCGCGGCGGGCGCCTACTTTTGAAAAAGTAGGCAAAACATCATCGCAAAGCGAGCGCGAACATAGTATTAATTATTTCAAAAGCTCTGCGCGAAGGATGGGCGCAAGATCTCTCTGCTCCCAAGGAGCATTAATATCCTCACGTCCCATATGACCGTAAGCAGCGGTTGCGCTGTAGATGGGTCTGCGAAGCTGGAATCTGTCGATAATAGCCGCGGGACGAAGGTCAACGTGCTTCTGTACTGCCTCGGAAATGAGAGCCTCGTCAACGACTGCTGTACCGAAGGTATCGATCATAACGGAAACGGGCTTTGCAATACCGATAGCATATGCAAGCTGAACCTCGCACTTCTTAGCAAGTCCTGCCGCAACGATATTCTTCGCAATATATCTTGTAGCATAGCAAGCGGAACGGTCAACCTTTGTGGGGTCCTTACCGGAGAATGCGCCGCCGCCGTGACGGGAGTATCCGCCGTATGTATCAACGATGATCTTTCTTCCCGTAAGACCGGAGTCACCTGCAGGGCCGCCAACAACGAAGCGTCCCGTGGGATTTACGTAGATCTTTGTTTCGGCATCCATAAACTCTGCGGGAATTATAGGAGTAATAACGTGCTTGATAAGGTCCTCGCGGATCTGCTCAAGTGTAACGGAGTCGCTATGCTGAGTGGAGATGACCACTGTATCAACTCTTACGGGCTTATCGTCGTGATATTCAACCGTAACCTGAGTCTTACCGTCGGGACGGAGATACTCAAGAGTGTGGTTCTTTCTCACGTTAGTAAGCTGAAAAGCAAGCTTGTGAGCAAGGGAAATGGGAAGGGGCATAAGCTCTGGTGTTTCATCACAAGCATAGCCGAACATAAGTCCCTGGTCGCCCGCGCCCGTATCGTACTGGTCAACGATCTCGCCGTTCTTTGCCTCAAGGGATTTGTCAACACCGAGAGCGATGTCGGGGGACTGCTCGTGAACGGAGCTGAGAACCGCGCAGGAATCACAGTCAAAGCCGTATTTCGCTCTGTCGTATCCAATCTCGCGAACTGTTTCACGAACGATGGTGGGATAGTCGATAACTGCCTTTGTTGTGATCTCGCCCATTATCATAACAAGACCCGTTGTGCAGCAGGTCTCGCACGCTACACGGCTATAAGGGTCCTGAGCAAGAAGCGCGTCAAGCACCGCATCGGAAATCTTATCACAAATTTTGTCGGGATGTCCCTCTGTAACGGACTCGGATGTAAAAAGTACCTTTTTCATTTTTTAAATTCCTTTCTTTTTTTGCTAAGATCAATATAAACCGAAAAAATAAGCACTAAAAAAGCCTCGCAGAGCGAGGGCACAGAATAACCTCATCTCTCGGGAATTAGCACCTTGCCGCACATCGGTAGGTTGCTGTGGTTTCATAGGGCACGTCCCTCCGCCACTCTGGATAAGTCATATATGATCTTGGCATATACTTTTTTAATTTTTAACCACTGTATTATATCACATCACACAAAAAATTGCAATAGGTTTTGTCAAAAATATTGAATTTTTCGACAAAAAGATGTCATTATTAAATAAAATACACTGACCGCAAAATGCGGTCAGTGTGCATTTTTATATCAACCAAGCAAGAAATCCTATTCCGCCATATACAATCAAAGTAACGATAACGCCAGCGAGTAAAACGCCGAGCAGCGCCGACAAAAACGCCTTATGGGGCTTTACTCCGATCACCGCCGCAACGAGTGAGCCCGTCCACGCGCCCGTCATCGGAAGAGGTATCGCGATAAACAAGCACAGTCCCCAAAATGAGTATTTTTCTATTCTTTCACGGTTTTTTTCTACTTTTTTAAGTAAATAATCGGCAATTTTATTAAAAAACGGCACTCTTGAGCCCGCCATCCACTTTATCACGGCGTTTATAAGCAACAGAATAAAGGGCACGGGAAGCAGATTTCCGATCACGGAGATAAGGAACGCCTTCCACCAAGGAAGTCCAAGGGCAAACGCCATAGGAATCGCGCCTCTAAGCTCAATTATAGGAAGCATTGAACAGAAGAAAACACACAGCTCTTTACCTACGAATTCAAGAAAAAAGTCCCTTATGATCTCTCCCATTTCTATCACTTCCCTTCCGATTTTGCTGATTTTTATGTTTTATTTGTTGTATTATTCTACGATTTATGCAAGCTTACCGCCAAGAACAAGAAATACGATCACAAACGCAATTACCACTATGATGCCGCTGATCACAGTCACAATAACAGAACGCATTTTGTTTCTTTTCTTGGTTTCATCGTTTGCACTATCAAGTGAAGCCCCCTCTTTCAAAGCATCATCCTTAGTGCGTAAGATATTCTTAAGCATTCTTGAAATCGGCTTATACAAAAGCATCGCAATACTTGCATTCAAAATAGATTTAATAATATTAAACGGAATAATAGTCGTAGGCAACAAGCCGTTTACCGTCTCTTTAGCCACTTCCAAACTCAATCCCATCGTTATTTTAAGGTAATAAGGCGTTATGAGTATGTTAGCAAGAGTCATTATTCCCATTGTGGCTACGGCTGCAGTCACCAAGCCCAAAACCGCGCCCCAAATAGTCTTTTTGTATTTATATACAGTCGATGAAATTCCTACCAGGGTCACCGAGCTGATTATGTTCATTATTAAGCCGTAAACTCCCGTACCCGAATACGTAGCTTCGATAAACGGTACGATAAGAGCGCACACGAGGCCCGAAACAGGTCCAAAGAACATTCCACATATCGTGGATATGGCATCCTTGAAATCAAGAGTAAGGAAGATTACCTTAATTGGTAGTATTACCGAAACGATGAATGACATTGCGCAGAAAAGCGCGATTATAGTAATTCTTTTAACTCTTTGCGAGTTGTTTTGTGTTGCTTTCATAAGTTTTCTCCTTCTTAAAATACAATTTAAGAGGAAAGATAAAAAATCCGACAAGCAAAGCTGTCGGGGATACGGATGGACCTATGCCACCCCTTACATTTTATCTTTTCTCATCCGGACTTTACCGTCGGTGCAGGAATTTCACCCACTCGGCTCCTTTGATTGCAAAAGAGTTCACAGACTTTAACTGTCGGTATGGAATTTCACCAATCCCCAAAGATATTATTATTTTATGCGCACGATATTGGTATTGCGCGAAGCTGATCAAGCTTTTTTGCTTACTTTTTTCTCGAAAAAAGTAAGGGCTGCTGCACTAATGCAGCAGCCCTCATTTATCGTTAAGATTATTCTAAATAATTAAATTATTCAAGAATTTCGGAAACGACGCCGGAACCTACTGTTCTACCACCCTCACGGATAGCGAAACGAAGACCGTTCTCACAAGCGATAGGTGTGATAAGCTCAACTGTCATATCAACGTTATCGCCGGGGCGGCACATCTCAACGCCTGCGGGAAGCTGGATTGTACCTGTAACGTCAGTTGTTCTGAAGTAGAACTGGGGTCTGTAACCAGCGAAGAAGGGCTTGGAACGGCCACCCTCTTTTTCAGTAAGTACGTAAACGTGACCTACGAACTTTGTGTGAGGATGAACGGAGCCGGGCTTAGCAAGAACCTGACCTCTTTCGATCTCGTCCTTAGCGATACCACGAAGAAGAGCACCGATGTTGTCACCAGCCTCAGCCTGAGGAAGGAGCTTGTGGAACATCTCAACACCTGTAACGGTTGTGCTTCTCTTTTCGTCAGAAAGACCAACTACTTCAACAACGTCACCAACCTTAACTGTACCTCTCTCTACTCTACCTGTAGCAACTGTACCACGGCCGGAGATGGAGAATACGTCCTCAACGGGCATAAGGAATGCAAGGTCTGCCTGACGCTCGGGAGTAGGAATGTAGCTGTCAACTGCATCCATGAGCTCAAGAATGCATGCGAACTCGGGAGCGCTGAGGTCTGTAGAAGAAGACTCAAGAGCGTTACGAGCGGAACCACGAATTACGGGGATATCATCACCGGGGAATTCGTAGGAAGAAAGAAGATCTCTGATCTCCATCTCAACAAGGTCAAGAAGCTCGTCGTCGTCAACGAGGTCTGTCTTGTTCATAAATACTACAAGTGCGGGAACGCCTACCTGACGAGCAAGAAGTACGTGCTCTCTTGTCTGAGCGAGAGGGCCGTCTGTACCTGCAACAACGAGGATAGCGCCG
>JAFXKD010000001.1 GCA_017531925.1 Clostridia bacterium
AATTTGTAAAAACTCTGCCGTCCTATTTACTTTTTGCCGTTTTTATGGTATAATCTAACTAATCGATAAACTTGAATTTGACGAGGTGATATGATGAAAGTTAGTATTACAGATTATGAAGATTACCTATATGAACATTACAAAGGCCACGGTATTGATACCAGTTTGTTTATGAAATTGGTTGAAGAAGTAGGAGAAGTTGCTGAAGTTCTAAACAAGCGAGATGGAAGAAAAGCATCTAATGGTGAAGATTTAAAATCCCAATTAGCCAATGAATTGGTGGATGTGATTCATTATGCTTTTGCAATCGCATCATTAAACCAAATTAACTTGAATGATGTTGTTTTGGAGAAGGATAAGAAGGCATCGATAAAATATCATCACGAAAGAAATCTCGAACAGTTTTTGTTAGAACGATAAATTCCAATTTGTCGAGCTGAATCTGGTATAAAACTAATTAAAAAGCTCTGCTATGGCAGGGCTTTTTGTTTTGCGGAGCGTCGAGGACGTCGCCCCCTACAAATATGTGCGGTTCAATTTGTAAAAACCCCCGCTGTCCTATTTACTTTTGCTGAAAGATATGATACAATGAAACTGTTAAAAATCCTAATTCGTAGGAGACGCTTGAAATGAAAGAAAATATTATTGCAGGTATTCTATTCTTAATATCATTATTTGCGCTTATAGCAAGCATCCGTTCCTTTATGGGAAAAGGATTTCTTTTGAACAATGCATATATTTATGCTTCAAAAAAAGACAGAGAGAAAATGGATAAAGCGCCATATTACCGCCAAAGTGCAATCGTCTTTTTATTTATCGCTTTGATATTTATATTGAACGGCATTCAGCTCTTAACAAAGACCGAATGGCTATTCTACGTGGTCTTGACAGTGATAGTGGCGACAGTAATATATGCTATTGCATCGAGTATATTGATTGAGAAAAACAGAGGGAAAAAACAATGAAAAAAGTATTTGTGTGCAGTTTGGTTAAGGGTGGCTTGCTCGGAGGAGCAATATACGTTGAGCCCGATTCTGTTACTTATAAGACCAATAAGCTTACGGTTGATAAAAAGTATAGAAATTTAGTATTACTCAAAAAGGACATAAAAGAAATTACCTGGAAGAGAGTAGTATTTCCCGTTGCCACGTTCCGTATGGCAAACGGCGAAGAATACAGCGTGATGATATTTAACCGCGCGGGGTTTGAAAAAGCATTAGGATAGGGGGGGATTATTATGCCTGATAAAGTGATATGGATATTGCTGTCTATATTTGTGATAGTATTTGCTGCTTGCATAGTTATCCTTGTAAGAGAAACCAAGAAAAAGAAAATGACCAAGGAGGAGCAGGAAGCATACTATGAGGAGTACTTTGCTAACGAGGGTGAGATAACTCTAACTTATGCCGAGGTTGTGAACTTGACTTGCGGAACAAAGGTGGTTGGAAGCAAATCCCCAAAATGTGTTGAGAGCTACGTTGTCACCTTTAGAGATCAAAATGGCAAGATATTTCATATCGACGTTGATCGCGAGATGTACGATGCTATCGATATTGGTATGAGGGGACTTTTGCGTCTCGTTGATGGACATCTTAACAGCTTTGAGCCGGATAATATTTGATTTTGACGAGGTGATAAAATGGCAGGAGCAATAATTTGGAGCATCACAGTTTTTGGATGTGCGGCTTTGTTTCTCGGCATAGGCATTTATGCCGCAAGACGCGAAAAGCCGATGTGGTTCTGGTCGGGAACCACGGTCGATGAGTCTGAGATCAGTGACGTGAAGGCATATAACAGGGAAAACGGCATAATGTGGGCGCTGTATTCGCTCTGGTTCTTTGCATCGGGCTTTGCGTATTTTTTTAGCGTTGGAGTAGCCATCGCGCTTCTCGTTCTCAGCTGCACGCTTGGAATGTGGATACTTGTTGCCACTTATAATAAAATCGAGAAAAAATATAAGGTTAAATGATATTATGAATAAGCTTTATAAAAAGAGTGAGCTTTGGTTTGCGCTCACCTGGATAATATGCTACGTGCTTGGAACGAGCTTTACCGAGAAGCTTTCGAGGATCGTTGGTATTGAAAAGATAATGACCCTGCCTTTTCTTGTCGCGCTTTGCGTTATCGCTCTTATCTGGATGAAGAAAAACGGGCTTTTTCAAAGATACGGGCTCTGCAAGACGGACGTTGAAGCGAAGAGATTTATTTATTACGTGCCCCTTATCGCGCTTGTTTCGTGTAATTTTTGGCTCGGAGTGAGCAAAAACGGCTCGTGGGGCGAATTCGCGCTATACGGCGCGTGTATGCTCTGCGTGGGCTTCTTGGAGGAGCTGATATTCCGCGGATTTTTGTTCCGCGCGATGGAAAAGGACGGTGTAAGGAGCGCGATCGTGGTTTCGAGCGTGACCTTTGGAATTGGGCACATAATAAATCTTTTCAACGGAAGCGGCGCGGAGCTTTTGCCGAATGCTTGTCAGGTAGTCTCGGCTATTGCGATAGGTTTTTTGTTCGTTGTGATAGCATACAGAGGAAAAACGATCGTTCCGTGTATTTTGGCGCATCAGTTTATCAACACTTCAAGCTTTTTTGCAAACGAGAGCGCGCTGACGGACGGACTCAGGATCGCGCACTCACTCATTATTTGCGTTATCGCGGTTGGCTATGCTTTAATTCTGCTAAAAACTCTGCCTAAAAAAGAATAGCTTTTATAAAAAAGCACTCCTCGGAGTGCTTTTTTTGTTTTGCGCGTGAAGTGACAAGTTTTTTATTTGGAAAATGATAGAATTGTATAAAAACGGAGGAAGGACTATGGTTAAGGATAATAAACTGTTTTCGTATCGGATAAATAATGACGCATTGGAAATCAAGATGGTGGGAGAGATAGACCATCACAGCGCGGTGAGCGTGAGAGCCGATATAGACGCGATGATCTTTGAGCAACGCCCGAAAAGACTGATTCTTGATCTTTCTGAGATAAGCTTTATGGATAGCTCTGGGCTTGGACTGATAATGGGGAGGTATTCGCTCGTGCGTGAGCTCGGGGGAACACTTCTTTTGCGTTCGCCGACCGCGGCGGTAACTAAGATTTTATCACTTGCGGGAATGGAGAGGATAATAAAGATCGAAAAGGCATTTGAGGAGGATGATGCAAATGAAGAGAACTGAGATGTGCGGAAGGGTAATAAACAGTATCAAGCTCACTCTCCCCTCGTATTCCGTTAACGAGGGAATTGCGCGCGGAGCGGTGTCGGCGTTTTGCGCCCAGCTTGATCCAACAGCGGCGGAACTTGGGGATATAAAATGCGCATTGAGTGAGGCGGTGACGAACTGCATCGTACACGCATATCGCGATACTATTGGCGATATTTACATAAGCGTTGATCTTCTTGAGGGATCGGTGGTGAGAATAAAAGTAAAGGACAGGGGCTGCGGAATAGAGGACGTCAAATGCGCCCGTATGCCGCTTTATACCACTGATCGCGCGGGTGAGCGAAGCGGAATGGGCTTTACGGTGATGGAGAGCTTTACCGATTCTATGCGCGTGTCCTCGAGCAAGGGGAAGGGAACCACGGTAACGCTATATAAGAAAATTGAGGGAAGGTAGAAATATCTTCAGCAAATCGGAGGTCAAATGAACGCAGCAAGGACGGAGCGGGGAGAGAGAAATCTTGACTTGATAATGCGCGCGCAGAGCGAGGATGAGGAGACCTCAATGCTTGCGCTTGAGGCTATAATTGAAGAAAATATGGGCCTTGTGCGCTCTATTGCGCTCCGCTTTCGCGATAGGGGAACGGATTACGAGGACCTTGTGCAGATAGGTATCATCGGAATGATGAAGGCAGTACGCTCGTTTGATCCGGGGCGGGAGGTGGTGTTTTCAACCTACGCCGTGCCCCTTATTATGGGGGAGATCAAGCGGCATTTGCGCGACGACGGTCCTGTGAAGATTTCAAGAGTGTATAAAAGGCTATCAGCGGAGCTTGGCAGGGTGCGCAATAAAATACTGACCGACGAGGGCAGGGAGCCGAGCATTTCGGAGCTTGCGCAGATCTGCGGAATATCGGTCGAGGACGCGGCGGTCGCACTTGAAACGGTCAATCCGATAGCCTCTCTTTCGGAAAGCTACGGTGACGACGAAAAGCTCACTCTTGAGAGTCAGCTCGCATCCCCGGACAGAGAAATAGAGAAGCTCAACGATAAGATCGCGCTCAGTCAAGCGATAAGCAGACTGCCCCGCGATTGGCAAAAAATAATAACTCTGCGCTATTATCGTAACCTTACCCAGCAGCAGGTGGCAAATATGCTTGGATTATCGCAGGTGAAGGTGTCGCGAGAAGAAAAAAAGATACTCACAGTTCTCAAAGGTGAGCTTCTGTGAGTAACAAAGATTTTATTTGTGCAAAATTCAGTTCTGAATATCAAAAAAAGTTCATACTATAATACATAGTATGAACCCGATATAAGCAGATTATACTACTTTTTGTTTGAAATGTCAACAGAAATTGAGAAAAAACAGTAAAAAAATATTGTTTTAGCCCGATTTTTCCTGAAAATCCATAAAAAGGTTCATACTATGTATTATTATGTGAACTTTGATAAATACACTTTTAGGAGAAAAACGAAATGAAAAACGCAAAAAAAGGTTTTACACTGGTTGAGTTGCTTGTTGTAATTGCTATGTTGGCTATTCTTGCGACTGTGACCGTTGTCGGATTGACGGGATGTATTGAAGAAGCAAAGCTCTCGGTAGATATGCAGGGAGTTGAGCAGATGAATACAGCTCTTGAAGCAGCTTCTGTTACCGGTGCACCTAAGAATTTCAAGGAATTTGACGAAATTCTCACGGGTGCAGGCTTTAACACAGAAGAGGGTATCAGATCTCTCGTTGATGGATATGCGATCTACTGGTATAAAACACACAACGTAGTTGTTCTTGCAAAGGACGACGGAACACTTGAAGGCCCCGGATATGAGGCGGATATGGCTGCTGATTTCGCAAGGGATTTTGCATCCAAGAATAACATCTATGACCTCGCAATGTGCGGAAGTAAGTTCTACGTAGGCGATGCGCCTGTAGGCTCTCTTCAGGAAGCTCTTAACATTGGAGGTAAGATCAATCTTGCAAGCGATATCGAGATTGACACAATGGTTAACGTATCTAAGGACACCGAATTGAATCTTAACGGTTACTCCATTACATCAACCATCACTTCAGGCCGTGCGTTCAATGTAGTTGGTAACGTTAAGTTCACTCTTAATGCAGAGGATTCCGAAGTTACTTTCGGTGCTTACGGCTTGATCGCTATTAAGGGCTCTAACCAAGAAGCTATCACGGCTAATGTAGTAATCAACGGCGGCTCCTTTGAGGGAGAAATGGATAACGGTGCATTCGTTAAGGTAGTAAATGACGCTAATGCAACGGTAATCCTTAATAACGTTACATATAAGGATAACACAAATCTTGGTTGCACAACTGATGTTGGCACAGATGTTTCTTATATTTCTGACTTGAATAAGGGACGTAACTGTGTGCTTGACATTCAGGTTAATGGCGGTAAGTATGACGCTGACTGTGGCTTCCTTGCTTCGAGCGGAAGCTTTGAGAATGTAACAATCAATGCACGCGGTTTTGGTATTTATTCTGTTAGTGCTTCAATTGAAGGCTGTCATATAACCACAACAAATATTCATGATGTTGCCGGTAATACTCCCGCTGCTGCAATAGCTGTATCCGGTGCCGGAACTATCACAGTAAATGATTCCGTGCTTAATGCAGGAGAGGACGGAGATGCAACCGCATTGTATTCCGGTAAGTTGATTGAAATAACCAATTCTACTATCACGGGTAGCCACTGTACGTACGATGATAGCGAAGCATCGGTAACTGTTGACGGTGTAGCGCAGGAGCTTGTCAGACGCTAATCTGTAACTATTAATACAAATCAGATATATCAAACTGATCTACAGTTTGTTTCTCAATCAAATCTTTTTTCCCCATGGGTGCTCGCGCCCGTGGGGAATTTTGATATACAAAAAAAATGGGAGCGCGTACGCTCCCATTTTGAGTTATACTATTAAATTAGTTCTTTTTCTTGGGCTTCTTTATCTTGTTAAGCTCCTTGTTCATCTTAAGAAGCTCTTCTTTTGTGAAGTCAACGTTAGCCATGCCCATCATAGAGGTAAGACGAAGAACGGTAAAGCCGCTCATCATCTCCATAAGTCCGCCGCCTGCAGAAAGATCAACGTCAAATCCGCCGCCCTTCTTTTCGCCGTCCTTCTTATTTGCATCCATCTTCTTCTTGATGGTCAATCCGACCTTAGCAAACCAAAGCTTGCCTGCAAGTGTCTCCATAATGTCTCCCAAGGTGTCGTTGAGTGAGAAGCGTCCCTCGGGAGCGTCGATATCGAACCAGTTAAGGATCGCGCCCTTTTCAACGAGAACGTAATCGGGGTTCTTCTCGTCAACCTTGCGGATAGTACCCTCGTCGGAGTATTCGCCCGCCTTAGCAACGATGGTGGACTCACCAACGTTCTTTACGTCAAAATAGAAGAAGTGATCGGGAGCGGTCTTTGTGCCAATGGATTCGCCGTTTACGAAAAGCTCAACTGTGGGAAGGTTGGAATAAACAGTTACCTTTGCAACGTCCTCAACTCTGTCAACGTATCTCTTGCCGCAAAGGTGAACGAATGGAGCCTCCTCGGGGCTTCTGAGCCAAGCCTTGTAAGCATAGAAGGAGTCCTTCTTATACTTTCTGTCCATAGTCATAAGACCCTTGTGGTTCTGACCGTTCTCGCCGCCCTCAGCCCTGGAGTCAGCGCCGAAGTCAAACATATTCCAAACGTGAGTTGCCCACAAATATTTTCTTGTGAAGAGCTGCTTTATAAGCTCCTCGTGATAGTATGCCTGATATTCCTCGGTGTAGTCACCCTGCTTGGGATCGCTTGTGTGCCAGTTAAGAGCCTCACAGCCGTATTCTGAGCAGCCGATCGGTATCTTGGGGAATTTTTCGTGGAACTTATCGAACCAAGGACCGTTCATAGACGTATTTCCGCCGTACCAACCGAAATAGTGGTTGTAGGAAACAACGTCGGGGATCTGAACGTAAGGATCATCCATCTTGCACATGGAAACGCAAGCGATGGTGGTAAGTCTTGTCTTGTCCATGCTGTGACAAATGTCGTTGAGGATGTTGTGATTTTCAATAAGATCGTCGGTTGAGCCGCTGATGGTGATCTCGTTTGAAAGTCCCCAGACAACGATTGAGGGATGGTTGTAGTTCTGAGAGATAAGCTCCTTCATCTGAGATATAGTATTCTCACGTCCCGTGGGCATATGTCTTGAAATGTAGGGGATCTCCGCCCAAACTACCATACCGTACTCGTCGCAGAGGTCGTAGAAATACTGATCGTGCTGATAGTGAGCAAGACGGATGGTCGTTGCGCCCACCTCAAAGATGTATTCCATATCCTCCTTGTGATGCTCGGGAAGGAGAGCGTTGCCGATACCGAGTCTGTCCTGGTGACGGGATACGCCGCGGAGGGGGTATTCCTCGCCGTTAAGGATAAAGCCGTTTTCGGGATCGATCTTGAATGTTCTGCAGCCGAAGCGCGCGGAAACTGTGTCGATGCCGTTGCCGCCGTTTACGATGGATGCCTTTGCCGTGTAGAGGTAGGGATCCTTTCTTCCGTGCCAGAGGTGAACGTTCTCAACAGAGAAGGTAACTACCTTACTTTCGGAATGTGTTTCGGCAACGAGATTGCCCTCCGCGTCGTAAATTGCGTAGAGGTACTCGTGATTTGCGGGGAGATCGGTGCCATAAACCTCGATCTCAACTCTTGCATCCTTGCCTTCAACCGTGGGCGTAACCTTAATGCCGGGCGCACCGTAGTAGTCAAGGTCAAAGTGAACATTCGGAACGGAAATGATATTAACGTCCCTGTAAAGACCGCCGTAGAAGGTGAAGTCAGCCATCTGGGGATAAACGGTCTCGTTTGCGGCGTTGTCAACAACGATCGCAAGAACGTTCTGCTCTGCGAGCTCGCCCGTAAGATTTACTCTCCAGGTGGAGTAGCCGCCGTCGTGGTGAGCGAGGTGCTTGCCGTTGAGGTAAACATCTGCGCTGGAATTTGCGCCTTTGATTTCGAGGTAGTGAAGGTCCTCTTCGGGAAGGTCTGCTTTTGCGAAGCTCTTCTTATATACGCAAGAGCCTCTGAAGTAGTCGTTTCCGCCGTCCTGACCGTCAAGAGCGTTCCAGGAATGGGGAAGATTAACAAGCTCTGCGCCCTCGGTAACGCCGATATCGGCTGTTGCCTTGTAGAAATCCCAGGAGCTGTTAAAGTTAAGAATGGATCTCATTAATAATTCCTCCTAAAAAATAAAACATAATTATGCATTATATTACATTGTACATTATATCAAAAAAGGATAAAAAGTCAAGGGAGTTGATAAATTATTTACAATTTGCAAACATATGAACTTGCTTCACATTTTTATGAACATTCTATTTCTCAGTATTTGTTGACAAAAGATGCTTTTTATGGTATAATGCCCTTTGCGATACTTTCGCTTAAATAAATTTTTGGAGGATATTATGTCTAAAAAGCAAAAAACAGTTGAGCTTGACGCTAACGGACACCGCAAGTTTGGTATTCGCGATAAGTTGGCTTATGCGGCAGGCGACGCAGGCTGTAACATGAGCTTCTCTCTTAAGGGAACAGTTCAGACCTTCTGGCTTGTTTATATGATGATGGAAACAGGCCTCTTCTCACTCCTTCTTCTTCTTGTTCAGGCATGGGATGCTATCAATGACCCCATCATTGGTTCTCTCATTGACAACGATAAGAGAAGATACAAAATGGGTAAGTATAAGACTTACATATTTATCGGTGCTTGCGGCCTCCTTGTTGGTGGCGCAGCAGTATTCCTTCCTTTCCCCAAAGCTGACCTTGCCATTAAGGTTGTTCTCTTTATCCTTGGTTACGTAGTTTGGGATGCTGCATACACAATGGCAAACGTTCCTTACGGCACGATGCTTAACATCGTTACCGAGGACGACCAGGAAAGAGCTTCTCTCTCCGTATTCAGATCCATCGGTGGCGCGGTAGGCGGTATGCTTCCCGGTGTTATCCTTCCTATGCTTATTTGGGAAAAGGTTACATTTAACTCTGAGAATCCTCTTTGGTTCCTTGATAAGATCGAGATCCCCAAGGGTGCAAAGGATAAATTTGTACTCGAAAACCTTATTGCTAATCCTAATACGGGTGAAGCGTATAAAGATGGTGATATCGTGTTTAATCCTCTTGACGGTGAAGAACTTCAGATCCTTCTCGGTGACAGAGTCTTCTGGGCAGCACTTATTATGGGTGTTCTTGGCTTCATCTTCTTTATGTTTATGATAAAGAATATTACGATTCGTGGCAACGAATATGCTGTACAAAACGAAAAGGGCGGAGAAAAGGTTAACTTTATCAAGTCCTTTGGCACATTTATGAAGAACCGTCCTGCAATCGGTTGTACAATCGCTGCTATGGGTATGTTCCTTGGTATGCAGTCCGCTTCTACGGCCAATACTATTATGTTTGCAACACATTTCAAGAATCCGCAGGTTTCCGGTCTTGTTATGCTTGTAGGCTTCCTTCCCATGTTCATCTTTATGCCCTTCGCTACAAAGCTTGTTAAGAAGTACGGTAAGAAAGAGGTTGCTTCACTTGGTTCTATTGCAGGACTTATCGGCGCTGCCGTCCTTCTTATCTTCCCCCTTTGCCCCAAGAATGTTCAGCTCCTCGTATATATGGCAGGATTAGTATTCTTCGGCCTTGGTATGGGCTTTTACAACTGCGTGTCCTGGGCTATGATGGGTGACGCGATCGACTACCAGGAATGGAAGACCGGTAAGAGAGAAGAAAGCGTTGTTTACGCGCTTCACTCCTTCTTCCGTAAGCTCGCTCAGGGTGTTGGTCCTGCTGCAGTTATCTTCATTATGGGACTTCCGATTATCGGTTACGATTCTGCACTTGGCTCAATCGGTCAGTCCACACAAACTGCAGAAAGACTTTGCTGGCTCGTTGCAGGTCTTTATGCATTCAGCGCAGTTTGCCAGTTCGTAGGCGTTGCTCTTGTCTATAACATCGATAAGAAGACACTTGCAACAATGAAGTCGGATCTTGCAGCCCGTCACACTGAAAACGCTTAATTTTAGGCAAATATTTAACCAATAACAATATACCCCTGCGGGAATTCCCGCAGGGGCTTTGTTCTTATTCAAATAAACTCCAGGGCTTTTGGCTAAGATCGGGCGCGCTTTCAAATTCATAGCGCTTGCCCTTATAGGTGAAAGCTATTCTGTTTGCCCAAAGCGCAAAATTGGGCGCTTTTTCACGCGAGCCGTATTTTCCGTCGCCGTATATTGGCATACCACGCGACGAAAGCTGAGCGCGGATCTGGTGGAATCTTCCCGTGTGAAGCTTGATTTGGAGAAGGGAAAAGCACTTATCATCCGCAATAACAGTTTTATTAACCTCGTAATCAAGGCTTGCAAGCTTTGCACCCTTACGCTCGCTTTTAACGATGAATGCTTTTTTCTGAACGCTGTCCTTAAAGAGATAGTCAGTCATGTTGCCTCTTTTTTCTTCGGGCACTCCCGCTACTATGGCGAGATAATCCTTTTCAAAGCCGTCCTTTTCGGCAACAAGGCGAGAAAAGGACGCTGCGGCTTCTTTGTTACGTGCATAGACGATCAAGCCACCCGTGGATCTGTCAAGGCGGTGTATCACGAATATATCGCTTTTTTCACCGTTTTTTATAAGCTCCTCGGACAAAAGCGCCGTCATATCAACACAGCCCGACGGATCGGGCTGTGACGGTATTCCTTGCGGCTTGATACAAACTGTAAAATCGTTATTTTTAAAGAGGATATCCATTATTCCGAATAGACTGCGGGATCAAGAACGTAGATCTCTTTTTCGTTTCTGTAGAGCTCGTCATAGTCAAGACCGTAGCCAACAACGAACTCGTCGGGTATTGTAAAACAGCAATAATCGGGTGTGAGATCTACCTTTCTGCGCGACGGCTTGTCAAGGAGCGTGCAGATCTTAATGGATGCAGGCTGACGGGATGAAAGCAATCTCTTAAGATATGAAAGCGTGTTTCCGCTGTCGATAATGTCCTCAACGATTATTACGTGCTTTCCGTAGATGGTCTTGTCAAGGTCCTTGAGCATTTTTACCTCACCGGAGGACGTCGTTCCCGCGCCGTAGCTTGAGATAGCCATAAAATCCATCGTGAGGGGGAGATCTATTTCGCGCGTGAGATCGGAATAGAAGTGAACACTGCCCTTAAGTATGCATACGAAAAGTACACTTTCACCCTTGTAATCCTCGGTGATACGAGCGGCGACCTCCTTGACCTTTGCTGCGATCTCTTCCTTGGTTATAAGCACTTTTGCAAAATCCTTTTTCATAATATCCTCCAAAATGATATTCAAAAAATACAAAAACAGTATATCACAAATTTCGCTGCGTTTCAATAAGATTTGATAAAATAATTTAACAATAATTGATAAATCAATTTTTCAATTCCCTTGACAAGTCTTTAATATCGTGTTAAAATAAAATGAATAAATTTGTAGTTTTTGAAAGGCAAATGATGAAAATTGGATTTGTTTCACTCGGTTGTCCCAAAAATCAGCTTGATGCGGAGGTAATGCTTCACGAGCTGGTCACGGCGGGATATGATATCACCGCGGACGAGACCGAGGCAGACGTTGTTATTATAAACACCTGCGGATTTATCGAGTCTGCCAAAAAAGAGGCGATCGACAATATTCTTGATATTGCTTGGCTCAAGGAGAACCGCGATCTTAAGGGACTCGTAGTTACGGGGTGCCTTGCTGAGAGATATCGCAACGATATTCTTGACGAATTTCCCGAGGTCGATGCCGTTCTTGGCGTTGGAAGCATACATAATATAGTAGAGGCAGTCGGCAAAGTGCTTGAAGGCGAGAGATACTCCTCCTTTGAGGATAAAAACTGCGTCCGTCTCGGCGGCGACAGAGTTATCACCACACCCGAGTTCGCTACATATCTAAAGATCGCAGAGGGCTGCGATAACCGTTGCACGTATTGCGCTATTCCTTCGATACGCGGAAAATTCCGCTCACGTCCTATGGAGGATATAATTTCGGAGGCACGCGATCTTGAACGTCTTGGATGCAAGGAATTGACCCTCGTTGCACAGGACACCACTCGCTACGGTCAGGATCTTTACGGAGAGTATAAGCTTGCAGCGCTTCTTCGCAGACTCAGCGAGGAAACGGATATTCCGTGGTTCAGGATCCTTTATTGCTACCCCGATAAGATAACCGATGAGCTTATCGCAGAGATGCGCGATAATGACAGGATCTGTAAATATATCGACCTTCCTATGCAGCATATTTCCGACGGAGTTCTTAAAAAAATGAACCGTCACGGCGGCAGCGCGGTTATTCGCGACGCGGTATCAAGGCTCAGGAAGGAAATTCCCGATATAGTTATAAGAACCACCTTTATTGTCGGCTTCCCCGGGGAAACGGACGAGGATTTTACGGAGCTTTGCGAGTTCGTTAACGAGCAGAGATTTGAGCATCTCGGCGTGTTCACATATTCAAGAGAGGAGGGCACTCCCGCATATAGAATGGAGCAGATCGACGAGCAGATAAAGCTTGACCGCTACGATATAATTATGAGAGATCAGCTTCTTATCAACGAGGAATACAATGAAAAGAAGCTTGGAAGGACGCTGAAGGTTCTTTGCGAGGGCTATGACCCAATAAGCGAAACGTACTACGGCAGAAGCGAGGCAGATGCTCCGGAGATCGACGGAAAGGTATATTTCAGAGGAAAGAAAGGACTTCCCGCAGGCTCATTTGTTGACGTGCTTGTGGAGGAGGCTATCGAATACGACCTCTGCGGCAAATTAGTGAAGATATATTAAGAAAGGATAAGTGTTATGAATTTACCAAATAAATTAACGGTTTTGCGCCTGTGCCTTGTGCCGGTGATCATAGTTGTTTTACTTCTTCCCGTGAATCCAATCACTAATATTCTCGGTGCGCTTATCTTTTTGGGAACGGCTTTGACCGATATGCTTGACGGTAAGATAGCAAGAAAGCAGGGACTCGTTACGGATTTTGGAAAATTTCTTGATCCCCTTGCAGATAAATTTATGGTAATCTCCGCAATGATGTGCATTATGTACCGTTCGCACAGTGAGGATATCATCTTTAACGTGTTTATGATACTTGTAATGGTTACGGTATTCCGTGAGCTTGCGGTGGCGTCGATACGACTTATCGCAGCTAAGAACGCGAATATCGTGGTTGCGGCAAATATGCTTGGCAAGATAAAGACCGTTTCGCAGATCGTTTGCGTAATGGCTGTTCTGCTCGAGCCCGTGCTTGCAGGAGTGAGCTTCCTTTCATTTTTCGGATACTACCCCATAACCCTCATCTCCTCGCTCATAACACTCGTAATGACCGTGTGGAGCGGCGTGGTATATATCAAAACCTATTGGAAATATCTTGATAAGAATATGTAATATTAAAACCGCCCGAAAGGGCGGTTTTTTGTTATAGGCTTGCAATAATTATCCCCACAAGCCCGAAAAAGAGGGATGCGGTAACGAGTGCGAGAGTGGCACATTCCTTGCTAAATCCCCATCTCAGCAACCTGTGATGAAAATGGCCCTTGTCCGCGCGAAAGGGATTTTTGCCCTTTATGAGTCGCCGTACAATGCTTAAATTAGTATCGTAAGTGGGTATGCGAAACGTAAGAAGTGTTGCGATAAGGCAGAGTATGCTTCCGCTTTCAAAAACGAGTCTTGAGGAAAGCGCGCCAAGCGTAAAGCCCAAAAAGAGTGCGCCGCAATCTCCCATAAATATCCTTGCGCGCGGAAAATTTCGCGGCAAAAATCCTGCGATGGCACCCAAAAGCGCGAGCGCACAGATAAATACATCTCCGTTTCCAAAGATAAGCGCGAGCGCGCCAAGACATAGGGACTCCGTAGCACACAGTCCTCCCGCAAGCCCATCAAGTCCGTCGCAAAGATTTATCGCATTGGATAAGAACATCATCCACACGAATGTCAGAACGCTCTGCGCAAGCGGTTTGCCACCCGATAAAAGGATATAGCACCCCACCGCCAAAAATTCTCCCGCGAGCTTTTGAAATGGGGTCAAAGAACGCGCATCATCGAAGAGCCCCACCAAAAACATTATTGCTCCGCTGAGTACCAGCGGTATCTTTATGCTCGCTTCAACGGGAGAAATTGCCAAAAGCACCGAAAAGGACGTAAAAAATGCAAGCCCTCCGCACCTTGAGGTGGGGGTCGCGTGTATTTTTCTTTGCGAGGGTATATCTATCGCGCCTATCCTTTCAGAAAGCGCGAGCGCAGGAAAAAACATAACGAATGACAGTAAAGCCGTCATCAAAAAAACACCAAAATATATCAAAACAAAAACCCCTTTGATTATGTATCAAAGGGGATTTTTATGTAATATTGAATTAGATTTGAACGAAGCCGAGCTTTCTCTTTACCTTTGAGAGTGTCTTTCTTGCGTAGTACGAAGCCTCGTCCGCGCCCTTCTTCATCTGTGCCTCAAGGAATGCCTTGTCGGCAATTATCTCGTTATATCTCTGCTGAACGGGAGCGAGAGCATCTGCGCAAGCCTCACCTACCGCAAGCTTGAAGGTGCCATAGCCCTGACCCTCGAATTCGCGTTCGATCTCCTCGATCGTTTTACCCGTGAAGCAGGAGTATATGGTCATAAGGTTATTGATTCCGTCCTTGCCCTCTGCAAAGCGCACGCAGGTATCGGAATCGGTAACGGCGCGCTTGAACTTCCTGATTATTGTGTCCCTGTCATCAAGAATATATACCACCGCATTCGTATTTTCATCGGATTTGCTCATTTTTTTGGTGGGATCTGCAAGAGAATTGATCTTTGCGCCCGATTTTGAGAGCATGGGAGTGGGAATGGTGAAGGTGTCGGGATAGAGCTGATTGAATCTTGTTGCGATATCGCGCGCAAGCTCAAGATGCTGCTTCTGGTCGATGCCCACGGGAACGACGTCCGTCTGGTAAAGAAGAATGTCTGCCGCCATAAGCGCAGGGTAAGTGAAAAGTCCTGCGTTGATATTGTCCGCGTGGCGAAGGCTCTTATCCTTGAACTGCGTCATACGGGAGAGCTCGCCAAAGCCCGTGAAGCAGTTGAGAATCCAAGCGAGATCCGTGTGCGCGGGCACGTGGCTCTGCACGTAAAGGGTATTCTTCTCGGGATCAAGTCCGCAAGCCATATAGAGCGCGAGTGTTTCGTACGTTCTTCTGCGAAGCTCCGCAGGAACCTGACGAACGGTTATTGCGTGGTTGTCAACCACACAGTAGAAGCATTTATATTTCTCTGAATAACGCGAGAAATTCTGTATCGCGCCGAGGTAGTTTCCTATTGTAAGGTTTCCGGACGGCTGTACGCCGGAAAAGCAAATCTTTTCGTTATTTATCATATTGTCCTCCAGATAAAGAGTTGATCAGCAATTTAGACCATTGTAACATATATTTAAAGTTTTTTCAAGACATATCTTGAATATTTTGTAAGCATATGTTATAATAAATTAATAAATTTTGGAGGATCGACTATGATTAAGATAGAAAGAGTTAGCGTAATGAATTTGGAGAACGCCATTCGCGGCGCAAGGAATCCCCTTAACAGCTGGGGAAGAAGCGACAGCTCATATGATGAAAACGGAAATTACGTGCTTGGTCCAAACGATCTTGACCTTGCGATGCGTCTTGCGAAGGCGGGTAATGACCACAGAAAATTTTTGCGTCAGATCTTCGTGAGCGTTGATATCACAGCGCCTCTTTATTGGTGGAAGGAATTTGATACTTATAAGGTAGGTACTGTGGCAAACTCCTGCTCTACAATGCACAAGATACACCATAAGAAATTTGAAAGAGACGATTTTTCCTGCGAGAAAATGGACGAGGGCGCTCTTGCGGTGCTTGATGCCGTTATCGAGTATATGGAGGGCGAGAGAGTTAAATTCTGCGAGGATAAAAAGAATAAGCAGGCGTGGATCAATATGATACAGATGCTTCCCACATCCTATAATCAGATGAGAACGGTAACGCTAAATTACGAGAATCTTATCAATATGTACTACGCGAGAAGAACTCATAAGCTTCACGAGTGGCACGATCTTTGCGATTGGATAATGAGCCTACCCTATGCAGAGCAGCTTATCGCCGTTAAGAGCGAGGGCGAAAATGCTTGAATTGATCAATAAAAACGGTGTTTCTTATTTCAGAAGCACCGTTTTACAATCCAAGCACGGCTTTTCGACGAGGATCGGCGGATTTTCAACGCTCGAGCATACTCGCTCCCTTAACCTCGCCTTCGGGAGGGGCGACGATGAAGCGACTGTTTTAAAGAACATAGGCGCGTTTGCTGATGCCGTCGCAGTGGATGCGAGCAAAATAATAAGCGTGCCGCAGGTACACGGCTCAGAGGTCAGAAGGGTAACTATGTGTGATGCGGGCGCCGGTGTTTATAAAAACGCGGATTTTGAATGTGACGGATACATCACCGCAGATTACGGGCTTCCGATAGCCGTTAAGACCGCAGATTGCGTTCCTATCTTGCTTGAGGGAAGGGATAATGAAGGCAACGTTGTGGCGGTTTGCGCCGTACACGCGGGCTGGCGCGGAACTGCAGCAAAAATTGCTGCGAATGCCGTTAATAAGCTGTGTCAGCTTGGTGTAAAAACGGACAATATATACGTTGCTGTTGGCGCGTGTATAGATGTGTGTTGCTATGAAGTGGAAATTGATTTCGCTAATGAAATTAAAAATAAACTTGGACAATACTACGAAAACAAATTCATTATCAAGCGCGAAAACGGTTCGCTTTATGCCGACCTTAAGGGGATGAATCTTGAAATTCTTACATCTTGCGGAGTGCCGAGGGAGAATATAGATGTATCTCATAATTGCACCTGCTGTGAGAGTGAGCTTTTCTATTCTCATAGAGGGCAAAAGGGTAAAAGAGGCGCTATGATGAGCCTGATATCAATGTAAAACAGAAAACTGCAAGAAAAATTCTTGCAGTTTTCTACAAAATAATGCTAAATAATCTCAACAAAAATAATTAAATAAATGTACAAAACAACTATAAAAAATACGCCCTAAAAAATATGAAATAAAATTTTAAAAAGGACTTGATTTTTTACTTTCGTTGTGATATAATACAAAAGTCGAGAAAATATGCTGCTATGGCTCAGTCGGTAGAGCACGTCATTGGTAATGACGAGGTCATCAGTTCGATTCTGATTAGCAGCTCCAGAGCGGTGGGAAGCTTCCCACCGCTTTTGCTTTAAATTTTGGAAAGTGTTTCAACTGCACAGCGGTCCATCACGCATTTTCCGTATTCAAGCATCAGCGTGGATATTTCGGCTCTGATCTCCGGTTCGCCAAATTCGGACAAAAGCTCCGTTGACGGGCCTTTTTTATTTTCATCGGCTTCACACAAAAACAGATAATATTTTTTGTTCTTTCCGAAATATAGCGAGCTTTCACCGGAAAAGGCACAGCTTTTCAATTCTCTGCATGCCATCGATACAGCTCTGAGATCTTCAAAGCTGAATGCAAGCTCATTCGCCCCCTCACGCAGCTGCCCGCTCTCACTTAAAACGAGAGCTTTATTCTCGTTGTCCCTTCTCACAGCAGTCTCCTCTCCAAGCTCCATTTCAAGCCTCGTTACGTAAAGCTCACACCCACCGCTTTTTTCGGGATAGAGCTGAATCAGCAGCCTTTCGCTCTTATTTATATTTTCAAAGCCGGTTCTGATGCCCGATTTATGTATTATTTTTTCAAGAATATCTCTTGTATTAGTGACCGAGCAATAGAATTCGTTTTCATCAAGTCCATAGTCCAGCATATCCTGCTCCGTCATCACTATCTTGATCTTATATTCGTTTATGATTATCAGTTCCATTTTTTGATCCTCCCGATAATATTATAATCCACCTCGCACAAAAATGATAGTGCAAAAATAATGGAAATTTTCGTTCTTTCGGACGCATATGGCTTGACGGATTTTTTATTATGTGATAAAATAATACAGATATTACTTTGGGGAGGTGAGCGCGTGCGCTTCAATGAAAACGAATACTGCATTGAGATGACGGCGGAGGAGATCTGCGCCCTTGTTTCGCGCGCGAGCGATCTTGATTCGCGCCCTCCCGAAAGGATGAATGTGAATGAAAAGGGTTTTGACGTCTATCTTTCGCAGCTGCCCGATTACGACAGAGCGCACGAGCCTGTGAGGGCTCAGGAGGCGCTCGTAAATACTGCGCAGATACACGGCAATTATTATACCGTTACCGCTACTGCCGACAGAGCATACAGAAGCGGAGAGATCGGCACGGTCGATATATTCTGCGAGCGCAGAGCCTTTTTTGACACTGCCTTTCCCGACAATTTTGAGATATCCCTGCTTAAGACCCAAGCGTATTTTTACGCGTGCAAGCACTCGCTTCAGAGAATAAATACAAGGGCGGTCATTTGCAGAAGGGATACCAAAAAGATAAGTATAATTGAGGATAGCTTTGGCTACGATCAGCTAAAGAAAAGCTATTTTGAGCTTCTTGAAAAGGTCGATTTCTTTACCCGTCTTATGCTCGAGCGAAAAAACGAGATCTTGCCGAGAGCAAGGAGAGTTCCGTTCCCATATACTGAAATAAGGGAGGGGCAGGAGCAGATGATGAAGACGATATACTCGGGTATCTCGCGAGGCAAGAACGTCTTTATTCAAGCGCCCACCGGTATAGGAAAGACCATCTCCTCCCTCTATCCCGCTATTCGTGCGCTGAGTGAGGGCAAGATAGATAAGATATTTTATCTCACCGCAAAGGCTCAGACAAGGAGAGAGGCACTTGGAGCTATGAAAAAGCTCCATAGCGCGGGTGCAAGACTTAAAACGGTTTTCATCAGCGCAAAGGATACGGTATGCGCGTGCTCCAAAAAGGCTGCGAGCGGTCTTAGCGCAAGTAATTTCTGCAATTCCTTTGACTGCGAGTTTGCAAACGGCTACTACGATAGAGTAAACGATGCCCTTCACGAGCTTTTGGGCACATATTCGGGATATACTCAGTCGCTCATTTCAAACGTTGCGAAAAAATACAGAGTTTGCCCATACGAGCTTTCGCTCGATCTTTCGCTTCTTTGCGACGTGGTGATATGCGATTATAACTATATTTTTGATCCAATAATATATTTCCAAAGATATTTTGGCGAGGAGGGTGAGCGCGGAAGATACGTATTTCTTGTTGACGAGGCTCACAATCTTCCCGACAGAGCGGTGGATATGTATTCAGCCTCTCTTTCCAGAAACACCGTAGCAGCTGTGGCGAGCGCTCTTCCGCATCAGGATAGCGAGCTTATTGGCGAGCTTGACGGCTTTATAAGGCTGCTTGATGACTCAAAGAGGCTCTGCTACGATAATATGTTCAAAAACGAAAAGGGTGAGGAAACGGGCTATTATATCAGTAAAAACGCCTATTCCGATATCGAAAAGAGAGTGGAATCCGTCGGCCGCGCTATGAGTGCTTGGATAAGGAAAAATAAGCTTTCTCCCAATCTTTTCGAGGTAAAGGCACTTTACCGCGAGCTTAGCAAATATAAGAAGATAAGCGAGCTTTATGACGAGCATTACGTTTTCTTTATCGAGGTGAGCGGCGGTGATGTTAAAGTACGCCTTGAATGTCTCGATCCGTCGCATCAGCTCTTGCTATGCCATAACAGAGCGGTCTCGAGCATAATGTTTTCTGCAACTCTTGAGCCGTTGGATTATTTTTCCGATATACTCGGCGGAGATAAGAGGAGCATAAGGCTTCAGCTCCCGTCGCCGTTCGAACAGAAAAATCTCGGAGTTTTCTGCGTTGATTCGATAAATACGCGCTTTGAGGAGAGGGAAAGATCCTATAAAAAGATAGCCTCCGCCATAGCGGGAGCGGTAAGCGGCAGAGCGGGGAATTATATCGTTTTCTTCCCCTCGTATAAGTATATGAGCGAGGTCAGAGCGGAGTTTGAGAAGAAATATCCCAAGGTCAAGGTGTTCGCGCAGGAGCAGAATATGACCTTTGCGCAAAGGGAGGAGTTTCTTGCGGGCTTTAAGGACGATACGGGCGTTTTGCGACTCGGCTTTTGCGTTCTCGGCGGCAGCTTTTCGGAGGGAGTGGATCTCCCCGGCTCACGTCTTATAGGAACCGTGATCGTTGGCGTGGGACTGCCGGGCATCTCCAACGAGCGCAATATTATGAAGGACTATTTCGATAACACCCGTGAAAACGGCTATGATTACTCATATACCTATCCCGGAATGAACCGCGTGCTCCAGGCGGCGGGCAGAGTAATAAGAACGGAGACCGACTGCGGAATAGTGGTGCTTATAGACGATCGCTACGCTACGGAGCAGTATAAGGCTATGTTTCCGCTCCATTGGTCGCACGCAAAATACGTCCACAGCGCGCAGGAGCTTGCGGGAGAGGTCAAAAAATTCTGGAGCGAGCAATAAAAAACTCCCGAAAGTATTGAAATTATTGATATTTTGTGATACAATATATAAAATTTTTTAATTTTCTTAATAAAAACTCAAAAAGAAGGTAGAAAAAATGAAACGTATAACAGTTAAAGAGATCTTTGCGTCCCCCGAGTCCTTCGCGGGACAGAAAATCACCGTTGCGGGCTGGGCAAGAACCATTCGCGCCTCCAACGTTTTCGGATTTATCGAGCTTAATGACGGAAGCTATTTTAAAAATCTTCAGGTCGTTTTCGAGGATGCAAAGCTTGACAATTATAAAACCATAGCAAAGCAGAACGTCGGATGCTCCTTTGTTATCGAGGGCACGCTTGAGCTTACCCCCGAGGCAAAGCAGCCCTTTGAGCTTAAGGCTGAAAGGATCGACGTTGAGGGCGCATCAACCCCCGATTATCCTCTTCAGAAGAAGAGACACAGCTTTGAATATCTCAGAACGATAGCGCATCTCCGTCCCAGAGCGAACACCTTCAACGCGGTGTTCCGCGTCAGAAGCGTAGCGGCTTACGCCATCCATAAGTTCTTCCAGGACAGAGGGTTTGTTTACGTTCACACACCTCTTATCACGGGAAGTGACTGCGAGGGCGCGGGCGAGATGTTCCAGGTTACAACGCTTGATCTTGAAAATCCCCCAAGAACCGAAAACGGCGAGATAGATTATACTCAGGATTTCTTCGGCAAAAAGGCGGGACTTACGGTTTCGGGTCAGCTCAATGTTGAGACATATGCTATGGCATTTGCAAACGTATATACCTTCGGTCCCACGTTCCGCGCAGAGCGTTCAAATACTCAGAGACACGCGGCGGAATTCTGGATGGTTGAGCCTGAGCTTGCCTTTGCGGATCTTACCGACTATATGGATACCGCTGAGGATATGATGAAATTCGTGCTTTCCTACGTAATGGAAAACTGCAAGGCGGAGATGGAATTCTTCAACAATTTCGTTGATAAGGGACTTATCGACCGTCTTACTGCTATGTGAACAGTGATTTCGGAAGGATCACCTATACAGAAGCGGTTGAAAAGCTTCAGAGCTGCGGTCATACCTTTGAATATCCCGTATATTGGGGAATGGATCTTCAGACCGAGCACGAGAGATATCTTACGGAGGAGATCTTTAAAAAGCCCGTATTCGTAACAGATTATCCCAAGGATATCAAGGCATTCTATATGCGCCAGAACGACGACGGCAAGACCGTTGCAGCGGCGGATATGCTCGTCCCCGGCGTGGGTGAGCTTATCGGCGGCTCTCAGCGTGAGGAGAGAATGGAGAAGCTTCTTGAGGCTATGGCTAAGTTCAACCTCAACCCCGAGGATTATTGGTGGTATCTTGAGCTTCGCAAGTACGGCGGATGCCGTCACGCAGGCTTCGGTCTCGGCTTTGAAAGACTTATTATGTACATCACGGGTATCTCCAACATCCGTGACGTTGAAGCGTTCCCAAGAACCACGGGTAACGCGGAATTTTAATAGAGTTACAAAATAGGAATTGGGGGCATTTTTGAAAAATTGCCCCCATACCCCTAAAAAACTTTTATTGCGTCAGTTTTAGTGGGCTTTCTGTGAATTTTCGACAATTCACAAGTGAATTCTCGGTTTTGATGCTCCAATTCGCCCTTACGCGCAAGCGCGACGGTCGGTATTGAACCATCAAAACTGCGAAAATCAATCCTGGCGGATTAATTTTCTGAAATTCACTTTGCTCGAGGACGGAGATAAAGTCAGCACAGGCATTATGTCTGTAATATGTGTAGCAAATTATAGATTTTCTTTGCGCCTGTTAAAATGCAAAGAAAATCGTTATGTTTCGCTTGCGAAACAATTTGCGCGGCGTTTTGCCGCGAAGCTGATTTAAGCTTTTTTGGTTCTTTTTTCTCGAAAAAAGAATAATTTTTTAGAAACTAACTATTACCATATTCATAAGAGGAGGTGTTCATTTTGAGATACAGTGAAATGAGCAACCGCGAGCTTGAGGAATTATATCTTGAGCTTAAAAATGAATATAAAACGGTGTGCGAGAAGGGTCTTTCGCTCGACCTTTCGCGCGGTAAGCCCGGCAGGGAGCAGCTCGATATGATGACGGGAATGCTTGACTGCATATCAAAGAGCGAGGACTGTATAAACGAAAACGGAGTTGACTATAGAAATTACGGAATTCTTGAGGGAATTCCCGAGGCAAAGAAGCTTTTTTCTGAGCTTTTGAATATTCCGCCCGAAAATATATTCGTTGCGGGAAACTCGTCGCTCAACCTTATGTACGATACGGTCGCAAGAGCGATGCTTTACGGCGTCCTCGGAAGTGAGAAGCCCTGGTGCAAGCTTCCCGTTGTAAAATTCATCTGTCCCGCACCCGGATACGATAGACATTTTGCCATCTGCCAATCCCTTGGAATTGAGATGATAACCGTTGATATGACACCCACGGGTCCCGATATGGACGCGGTTGAAGCTCTCGTTGCAAATGACGATAGCATCAAGGGCATCTGGTGCTGCCCGAAATATTCAAATCCCGAGGGAATAACCTATTCCGACGAAACAGTGCGCCGCCTTGCTAAGATGCACACAGCTGCAAACGATTTCAGGATCTTCTGGGATAATGCCTATGCCGTACACGACCTCTATCCCGATAAGCGCGACGAGCTTGCTGACATTTTTGAGGTCTGTCTTGAGTGCGGACACATCGACAGAGTGTTCTATTTCGCATCGACCTCAAAGATATCATTTCCCGGCTCGGGTGTTGCCATCTTTGCCACAAGCACGAGGAACTATAATCAGATAAAGCCCATTCTTGCGGCGCAGACGATAGGCTTTGATAAGATAAATCAGATAAGACACGTTAAATATTTCGGAAATGCGGAAAATATCCGTGAGCATATGAAAAGGCTTGCCGAGATCATCCGTCCAAAATTTGATATCGTCAAGGATACGCTCTCGCGCGAGCTCGGTGATGCCGATATAGCGACGTGGAGCGACCCTAACGGCGGATATTTTATCAGCCTAAATACACTTGACGGATGCGCAAAGCGAGTATATAAGCTGCTCAAAAAAGCGGGAGTTGTCGTAACCACCGTGGGAGCTACCTTCCCGTACGGAAACGACCTGCGCGACCGCAACATTCGTATTGCACCGACCTACCCCTCGAATGACGAATTGCAGCAGGCTATGAACGTCCTTTGCCTTTGCGTCAAAATCGCTAGCGTTGAGAAGATGCTGGATATAATTTAAGAATGTAAAAGAGAAGGAACAACCTCGAGGTTGTTCCTTTTTGCTACGTTTCAAATTTTGATTTATCGGGGAAATAGATTATTGAATAAGGGGAACTCCCTCCGTCAAAATCAAAGATTTTGCCACCTCCCTGTCGAAGGGAGGCTTAAATTAGTTTGTTCTTAACATTTAATGTGTAGCCATTTTGCTACCTATACGGCTATAAATTGAAGATTATCTAACAGAAGGCTCCCTACGCCAGGGAGCTCCCGCGTAAGCGGGTGAGGGAGTTCCCCCTTTTTCAGAGCGCAAATTAACCATTTCAACTCCCCGCTAACCCCCAATTTATCAGCCAATCCAAGCAATTTTGAAAATTCTCTTGACATTTTTCGCGTGGGTGGTATAATGAAAGTGCCAAACAAACTAAATATATACAGCTATGGGTGTATTTTCTTTTTTTACAAGGGATACTTATACCTTTTTTAACCATACTTTTATTGTAATGAATTTGATAAAATGCAAATTCCGTGCAGTAAAAGTATGTTATACCCATCCTGTATATAGTTTGTTTGGCGACGACTTGGAGTTTGCGTTTTTGTGCGCTGGCTCTTGTCGGCGCACTTTTTTATTTTTCGGAGGACATTTATGAACAAAAAAGTATTAATTGGTATTATCGTTGGAGCGGTAGTGCTTGTTGGAGTAATTGTGGGAATCGTTCTCGGTACACCTGATAATAATGGCGGTAGCACGACAACGACAACAACTAAACATACCCACACAATAGTAATCGACCCGGAGGTTCCCGGTGATTGTATAACAGCCGGCTTAACCGAAGGTCAGCATTGTTCCGAATGCGGTGAGGTTCTTGTTCATCAAATGCCCACTCAGCCGCTTAAACACACCTTCGTCGTTGTTCCGAGAGTTGAACCAACCTGTACCTCGGTAGGTTATACGGAATACGAAAAGTGTGACGTTTGCGGCGAAGTTGAGTATGACCCGTACGAAATACCCATGATCGACCACGTTGAAGGCGATTGGATCATCGACAAAGAACCAACAAAGACCGAAAACGGTAGAAAGCACGTTGTGTGTTCAATGTGCAATAAGCCCATAAGAGAAGAGATGATTCCCGCAACGGGCTCTGTAGGTCTTGCATATACTGTCAACGACAACGGCAAATCCTGCACTATCACAGGCATCGGTGATTGTACTGATGAACATGTTGTTATTCCTGCAGTACTTGACGGCTACAATGTCACCGAAATAGCAAATCGAGCATTTTACGAATGCACGACAATGACTGAGATTACGATCCCCACTTCGATCAAAAAGATCGGCACTCAGATATTCTATAAAGCAGAAAATTTGCACACGGTTTACTATAATAGCCCCTACGGTTCCGAAAACAACAATTTCTTGAACTTGGCGCATATAAAAAAGGTCGTTTTCGGCGGAAGCTCTGTTCCTGAATATATTCTTTATAAAGCCACTTATGATATGGAAATTGAAATAACAGAGTCTGTAAAAACTATTGATAAATATGCATTTGATGGTTATACCTCGCTTACAAGCATAGATATTCCCAATTCCGTTACGTATATTGATTGGCGTGCATTTGCTGAGTGCACATCCCTCACAAGCATAACAATCCCAGACTCCGTTACGAGTATGGGACGCGAGGTATTCTATAAGTGCACCTCACTCACAAATTTAACAATAGGCAATTCGTTGAAAAGCATTAGCGGTTATGCATTCTATGAATGTACCTCGCTTGAAAGTGTTGTAATTCCCAATTCGGTTACTTATATTGGTGATTTAGCATTCGAAGGCTGCACCTCACTTACAAATGTAGTGATTCCTGATTCCGTAAAGGAAATTTGTTGGAGAGCATTCTATCATTGTGGCTCACTCAAAAGTATAACGATTCCCGACTCCGTAACAAGCATTGGTATTGGCGCATTCATCGGTTGTACCTCACTTACAAGCATAAACATCCCTAACTCTGTGACAAATATCGACAGTTCGGCATTTTATGGTTGTTCTTCACTTACGAGCATAACAATTCCCAACTCCGTAACAAATATCGACAGTTCGGTATTTTATGGCTGTTCTTCACTTACGAGCATAACAATACCTGATTCCGTGGCAAGCATCGGCGAAAATGCGTTCTATGGCTGTACCTCGCTTACAAGCATAACAATACCAAATTCCGTAGCAAGCATCGGCGATAAGGTGTTCTATGGTTGCTCTGCACTCTCAAGCATAACGATCCCCAACTCCGTGACAAGTATTGGCGAGTCGGCATTTGCGGGGTGCACCTCACTTATAAGCATTGATATTTCCGATTCGATTACAAGTATTGGTTCTGACGCTTTCTATGGCTGCTCCGCACTCGAAAGTATATTGATTCCCGACTCCGTGACAAGTATTGGCGGTTATGCCTTCTCCAATTGTACTTCGCTCGAAAGTATAACTATACCAGATTCTTTAACAGCTATTGGCGAATTTTGGTTCAGCGGTTGTACTTCTCTTAAAAACGTAGAGATTCCCGATACAGTAACAAGTATTGGTTGGTCTGCATTCAGCCGTTGTTCTGCACTTGAAAGCATAACAATTCCTGACTCCGTGACAAGCATTGGCAAATACGCATTCTCAGGCTGCTATAAGCTTGCAAGCATAAATATTCCCGGATCGGTGAATAGTATCGGTGAATATGCATTTTCCAATTGTAACTCTCTTGTAAACGTTACTATTCCCGACTCTGTAACAAGCATCGGTTATGAAGCATTCTATTATTGTGCATCACTCGAAAGCGTAATAATTCCCGACTCTGTAACGACTATCGGCGATTACGCATTTTCAGGTTGCTATGAGCTTACACTTTACTGCGAGCACTCGTCAAAGCCGAGCGGATGGAGCAACAAATGGAATACCGCCAATAGACCTGTCGTTTGGGGATACACAGGCGAATAAATATGACAAAGTAAAAAGAGGGAACTCAAACGAGTTCCCTCTAAATTTTTATTATTTAATTACAACCTTCTTAAAGTTCTTCTTACCTCTTCTTACGAGGATGCCGTTCTTAAGATCTGCGGCTGTGAAGCTGTGGCGAAGATTTGTGATCTTTTCGTCGTTTACGTTTACGCCGCCCTGTTCAACTGCTCTGCGAGCTTCACTACGAGAGGGAACAAGCTCCGCTTTAACGAGAACGGAGAGAATGTCGATCGCGCCGTCCTGAAGATCGGATTCTGCAAGCTCAACTGTGGGAGCGTTATCCGCGCCGCCCGTGAAGAGTGAGCGAGCCATTGCCTGCGCCTTTTCAGCTTCTTCGTCACCGTGAACGAGCTTTGTAAGCTCATAAGCGAGAATTTCCTTAGCCTTATTGAGCTGAGCGCCTTCCCAAGAATCCATCGCATTGATCTCTTCAAGAGGAAGGAAAGTGAGCATTCTGATGCACTTAAGCACGTCAGCATCGCCAACGTTTCTCCAATACTGGTAGAAATCAAAGGGAGTTGTCTTATTAGGATCAAGCCAAACTGCACCGGATGCTGTTTTACCCATTTTCTTACCCTCTGAGTTAAGAAGAAGCGTAATTGTCATCGCGTGTGCATCCTTGCCGAGCTTTCTTCTTATAAGCTCTGTGCCGCCAAGCATATTGGACCACTGATCGTCGCCGCCAAACTGCATATTGCAGCCGTATGTCTTGAAAAGATGGTAGAAGTCATAGGACTGCATGATCATATAGTTGAATTCAAGGAAGGAAAGACCCTTTTCCATTCTCTGCTTGTAGCATTCCGCAGAGAGCATTCTGTTAACGGAGAAGCAAGCTCCAACGTCGCGAAGCACTTCAACGTAATTGAGGTCAAGAAGCCAATCCGCGTTGTTTACCATAATAGCCTTGCCTTCGCCAAAGTCGATGAATCTCTCCATCTGTTTCTTGAAGCAGTCGCAGTTGTGTTGGATGGTTTCTCTTGTCATCATCTGACGCATATCCGTTCTGCCGGATGGGTCACCTACCATAGCGGTACCGCCGCCGATGAGTACAACGGGCTTGTTACCTGCCATCTGAAGGCGCTTCATAAGGCAAAGTGCCATAAAGTGTCCAACATGAAGGGAATCTGCAGTGGGGTCAA
>JAFXKD010000002.1 GCA_017531925.1 Clostridia bacterium
CGTGTGCGCGGAAACATAGAACCCTGTAGTTCAGGGCGGTGCCCTATTGCCGTCTTTACTGCTCCCAACGTCCGCCACCTTTTGTCAGGACAAGTCAACTGAGAAAAGAACGGGAGGTCTGCAAACCAACGTCAAATTTATTTCGGGCTCCTTTAATCAAGTGTAGGTTCAATCGACCGTGCATCACGAATTGCGCAGGAATTAATACTTTTTAGTGCGTAAACCGAAAATTATACCTCAGCGTCGTAATCGATCTCGGAAGCAAGGTGCTCATCAAAATAATCAGCAACCTTATCGTACTCGTCGTCATCGTCAACGGATGTGAGCATTTCCTCGCCGTTTTCAACAACGAGCTTAACGATACCGTACTCACAGAAGGTCTTATCGCTGTCATCGGCAACGATGATAGCAAAATAATGGTTACCGTTCATTTCAACCTCATCAATAAGCTCAAATTCGGTTACTTTTCCCTCTTCGTCCTCAAGGGTTACGAATTCTCTTTCATTATTTGTATCCATTTGTTAATCTCCTTTATTATTGTACTAATATTTTAACCGATTTATACGCGTTTGTCAATACCTAATAATCAAAATCCAAAATCTCGGTAAGGATCGCGTTGCTGACCTCAAATCCTCTCTCGGTCAGAGCCAAAGCATCCCCTTTTTCGCAAAAATAGCCCAATTTTTTGAATTTTTCCACTTTTTTGCCGTATTTTTCATCAAAATCAACGCCAAAACGCGCCAAAAATTCAGATTTTGAAATTCCGTCCGCAGTCCTAAAACCAAGCATAAGAAATTCAAATTCCCTCTCAGAATTTGAAATATCGCTCTCCGCTTGGAGCCACTCACCGCCAAGATATCTGTCCATATCGCGCGTGTTCTCAAGCCTTTTTCCTCCAAAATCGGAGTGAGCCGCAAGACCTAAGCCGAGATATTCGTCAAGCCGCCAATATTTGCTGTTGTGCTTCGATTCCCTGCCACCTCGCGCAAAATTGCTTATCTCGTAATGGCGGTATCCCGCATCCTTCATCATTTTGACAACAAGCTCGTACATATCCGCCGCCGCATCGTCGTCCGCGAGCGAATATCTCTCCCTCATTCTGAAAAGCGGAGTGCCCTCCTCAAGCTGAAGCGAGTATATCGAAATATGCTCCGCCGCAAGATTTATCACTTGGTTTGCGGAAGCCCTTAAGCTATCAAGGGTCTGTGACGGAATACCGAGCATCAGATCAACACTTATATTCTCAAAGCCCGCTCCCCGAGCCGCCCAAAAGGTCTCCTTGGCATCCTCAAAGCTGTGCCGCCTGCCAATGAGCTTCAATTCCTCGTCAACGGCACTCTGCACGCCGAGAGAAAGCCTGTTCACACCGAGCGCGCGAAGCTCCTTAAAATATTCATCGCCGTCGCTCACCGTCATCGGATTGCACTCCAAGGTGATCTCCGCATCGGGAGAAACGTTAAAGCTCTCCTTGATCTCATCAAGAATTCTGCCGATCTGCTCTGCGCTCAAAAGAGACGGCGTGCCGCCGCCAAAATAAACGGTATCTACTGAATAATCCTTCGTCCCCCTCGCCTCGATCTCGCGCAAAAGCGCGCCGATGTATGCTTCTCTTTGCTGCTCGTCCCTGCTTACAAAAGAGCAGAAATCGCAGTAAAGGCACTTCGTCCTGCAAAACGGGATATGTATGTAAAGCCCCAAGTTCCTTGGGGCTTTTTCGTTTTTGAAATTATTATCAATCATTGTCGTCAAGCTTGAGGACCGCCATAAACGCCTCGGGAGAAACCTGGACCGAGCCGAGCTGACGCATCTTCTTCTTACCTTCCTTCTGCTTTTCAAGAAGCTTCTTCTTTCGCGTGATATCACCGCCGTAGCACTTTGCAAGCACGTCCTTGCGCATCGCCTTAACGGTCTCACGCGCGATGATCTTCGAGCCGATAGCCGCCTGAATAGGCACCTCAAAGAGCTGGCGCGGGATGTTCTCCTTCAGCTTCTCAGCGATCCTTCTTGCGCGTGCGTATGCCTTTTCCTCGTGAACGATGAACGAGAGCGCATCGACCTGCTCTCCGTTAAGGAGGAAATCGAGCTTAACAAGATCGCTCTTGTTGTACTCCGCAAGCTCGTAGTCGAGGGACGCGTAACCGCGCGAACGGCTCTTGAGCGCATCAAAGAAATCGTATATTATCTCATTGAGCGGCAGCTTGTAGTGAAGCTCAACGCGTGTCGTGTCGATATACTTCATATCGATAAATATGCCTCGTCTGTCTTGGCAAAGATCCATAAGACCGCCAACGTATTCCGTGGGAGTAATGATGGACGCCTTGACAAGGGGCTCGTATGCCGCCTCTATCTCGTCGGGGGTAGGATAATTTGAAGGATTGTCAACCATTACCTCCTCGCCGTTACGCTTCGTTACCTTGTAGATAACGCTCGGCGCGGTGGTGATAAGGTCAAGATTGAACTCTCTTTCAAGTCTCTCCTCAATTATCTCCATATGAAGCAGTCCAAGGAAGCCGCAGCGGAATCCAAAGCCGAGAGCGTTGGACGTTTCGGGTTCAAAGGAGAGCGCCGCATCGTTAAGCTGGAGCTTTTCAAGCGCGTCGCGAAGATCGCCGTATCGCGAGCCGTCCGCGGGATAGATACCCGCGTAAACCATTGGCTGAGCCGCCTTGAATCCGGGGAGGGCCTCGCTCGTGGGCTTGTCAACGTGCGTTATCGTATCACCTATCCTCGTGTCGCCAACGCTCTTGATGGATGCCGTGAAATATCCAACCTCGCCCGCCTTGAGCTCACCCGTGCTTTTAAGTCCGAAGGGCTCCATAGTACCGATATCGACCACGTCGTAAACCTGACCCGCACTCATCATCTTTATCTTGTCGCCGACCTTCATCGAGCCGTCAATTATCTTAACGTAAACCACAACTCCGAGATAGGAATCATAATAGGAGTCGAACAGCAACGCCTTAAGGGGCGCATCCTCGTCGCCGTCGGGCGCGGGGATGAGATCGACCACGGCTTTAAGCACGTCGTCAATGTTAAGACCGGTCTTAGCGGAGACCGCGGGGCATTCCTGAGCCTCAATACCGATGATATCCTCGATCTCGTCGCGACAGCGCTGAATATCAGCGCTGGGAAGATCTATCTTATTGATTACGGGAACTATCTCAAGATTCGCATCGACCGCAAGATAGGCGTTCGCAAGCGTCTGCGCTTCAATTCCCTGCGTCGCGTCAACAACAAGGAGCGCACCCTCGCACGCGTTGAGCGAACGGGATACCTCGTAGTTAAAGTCAACGTGACCGGGAGTGTCGATGAGGTTGAGAACGTACTGATCGCCGTCGGGCGCGGTGTAATCAAGCTTAACCGCACGCGCCTTGATGGTGATACCTCTCTCGCGCTCAAGATCCATATTGTCAAGCACCTGCTCCTCCATCTCACGCTTCGTAAGAGTCTGCGTCGCCTCAAGAATTCTGTCCGCAAGCGTGCTCTTTCCGTGGTCAATGTGAGCAATAATTGAAAAGTTCCTTATGTGTTTCTG
The DNA here is from genome assembly GCA_017531925.1 of Clostridia bacterium. GTDB lineage: Bacteria > Bacillota > Clostridia > Oscillospirales > CAG-272 > RGIG4608. The sequence goes on from JAFXKD010000002.1 coordinate 3,536, forward strand.
TCTTTCGTTCATTTTTATATCCTTATAGTTAGTTTATATGGAATGTCACTTTTTTCGAGAAAAAAGTAACCAAAAAAGCTTTAAAAAGCTACGCCCAGTAGCCGTATAGTCAGTGCTGATCCGACTTAATCCGCGCAAATTGTGTTGCAGAGCAACACATAACGATTTTCTCGTTGCCTCGAAAATCTGTAATTTGCTACTTTATGTGGCAATTATTTGGTCGTACTGTTCATTTCATTAACTGTATCGATGGATTTTGCAGTCATTTCTACCCAAGCAGGTCGGAACCCACTTTTTATAGCATTTCTAACTGATTTTACGTTACACCAAGCAGCACAATAAAAAGGCACTTTACCCCTATTCAAAATCTCAATTGCAAGACGACTCGTAAGAGCTGATGCAATCCCCTGCTTGCGATATTGAGGGAGCACGTCAATTCCTATCTGCCACATACTGTCACAGTCAGCAGAACAGCCCGCAAGACCAATAAGCTTTCCGTTATCGTATGCACCCGCGCCAAGTACGTCAAGATGCTTTCTTTTTTCGCAAAGCGCATTTGACCACTCCGGCAAATACATATCAGCAAAATCGTTTTGAGCTAATACTTTTATTTCATATGGAGTTGCGTTCTCATCAGTTCGCAAACGCAAAACATCCATATCAGGAAGAAAATACTCCGCCATAAAACATATTTTTTGCCCTTTTGCCATTAATTCTTCGTTTAACACGTGCATATTAGGTGTTTCAAAGCAATGCTCCAAAGAGTATGTTGATATATAGTTTTCAGTAATTTCACGAAATTCAGGAGATACCGACGCCACTATATTATTACCGTAGCTTACAAGCTGGCAAGAAAACGGAAGATCTAAATATTTTCTCGCCTTATCATTCTTTTGAGAAAGAACGAGAACATTCTCTTGTTTTTCAAAGTCACTCGCAATGGCGCATAAATCTTCAGCAGATTGTTCCATCGCGATTTTCAAAATTTCATTGTTTGTCATCTTTTTCCTTACAAATGGTTTACTATACACGACAACTCCTCCACCCCTCTGGGGGCGAGAGGGGTGACCGCGTAGCGGTCGGGGAGTGGGTGGGGGTCGCGGGACGGATTGCCACACGTCCTACTCAACTATCTATCAAACTCCAAATAATCAAACACCTTATAAATATCGCCCGCGCCCATAACGACGAGGATATCGCCCTCACGGAGCGTGGAATTAAGCTCTCGCGCAATATTTTCAAAGCCGCTGATATATTCACCCTTGTCACCTATCCGTTTGGCGAGCGTTTTTCCGCTTATTCCAAGGTTATCCGTCTCACGTGCCGGATAAATATCCGCGACGTAAACGGCGTTTACCGCGTCAAAGCTACGCGCAAAATCGTCCATAAGCGCAAAGGTGCGCGAGAACGTATGGGGCTGAAAAACGCAGATAACTCGCTCCGCGCCTCGTTTTGCAACGCCCTCAAGAGTAGTCGCCACCTCGGTGGGATGATGCCCGTAATCGTCGAAAACGAGCGCACCGTGAACTCTTCCCTTATACTCCATTCTTCTTTTCGCGCCGCCAAAAGCTTTAAGTCCCTCGGCGATCCTCTCGGGCTCAAGTCCCGAGATGTGCCCTGCGGCAAAGGCTGCAAGTGCGTTGTAAACGTTATGCTCACCGGTAACGCTGAGCTTAACGTGGGCTGCGAACTCGCCCTTGTGCATAACGTCAAATTCCGCAAAGCCCTGCGGATATCTTATATTTATCGCGGTATAATCCGCGCTGCCCGTCTTAACGCCAAATGTCACGATTCTGCCCCCATAATTTTCAAGAGCGAATGGGATATTGTTGTCATCCGCATTGGCTATGACGGTTCCGTTCTTGCCCGTGATCGCGGCAAAATCGGAATATGATCTGTATATCTGCTCCATTGACTTAAAATAGTCAACGTGATCCATTTCAATATTAAGTATAATAGCGGTCGAGGGATTAAAATCAAGGAAGCTGTCCATATATTCGCAGGCTTCAAAGATAAAATTCTCACTCTCGCCAATGCGATAAGCTCCGCCCATCGCGTCAAGCTCCGCGCCCGAAAGCACGGTCGGGTCCGCTCCGCCCGCCATAAAAACGGTAGCGCACATAGAGGTACAGGTGCTTTTTCCGTGCATACCGGAAACACCTATCCTGTTTTCGTATCCGAGCATTAGATATCCGAGATAATCGGCACGGCTGATGCAGGGCATTCCCCTCTCTATCGCCCTCATATACTCGGGGTTATCGGGGGAGATGGCAACGGTATAAACCGCCGCGTCATAGCTTTCAATATTCTCAGCCGCGTGCCCGTAAAAAATTTCAATGCCCTCAGATTTCAGTCTTTCGGTAAGAGCCGTTTTTTCTCTGTCCGATCCTCCCACGCGATAGCCTCGCAAATGGGAGATATGAGCAAGGGAGGACATATTTATTCCACCTATGCCAATGAAGTATATACTTTTGCAATCCTTGAGCATCAATTCAATATTTTCAGCTCCAAAATGTGTGTTGGGAGTTGCCATAGTCAGTCCTTTCGGTCAAATTCGATCATAAAATTGAAAAAAGCCCACAATTTAAAAAATTATTAATAATTTATCACAATTTTGTTCACGGGAAATTTAAAAAATAATAATTTTTATCATTAATAATCGTAACAAATAGAGCTTATAATAAATGGTACATTTAATTCAAATCGATGTAAAGGAGATTTCAAATGAAGATCACAGACGTTAAAATCAGAAAAATATTTACTGAGGGACCTATGAAGGCGATCGCCTCCGTTACGTTTGACAATCAGCTTGTCGTTCACGACATCAAGGTAATCAACGCCAAGGACAAATATTTTATCGTTATGCCCAGCCGTAAAAATCCCGATGATACTTACCGTGACATCGTCCATCCCATCAATGCGGAATTCCGCGCTCTTCTTGAGGATGCGGTAAAATCCGCCTACGAAGCGGAGATCGAGGCTCTTGAAAACGCCGAAGAAACCGTGTAAGATAAGAAAATTTCACAATTTCTGCCACGCCGAGAGGCGTGGCAGCTTTTTTTATTTTATGCTGTGATATTTTCCGTGCGAGAGCAAAAAACCGTTATCCGAAACGGATAGATTTCCAAAGCTGCCCTCGTAATCTCCGAGCGAGCCGGGATTAAACAGCACAATATCCCGCTCAAGTCCGCGAACGCTTCCCTTTTTAATATATTCAAGGCAGGGCGCGTGGGTGTGCCCGAAAAGCGCTATATCCGCGCAGAGCCTTGAAGCCTCGCGGCAAAGCTCGTCCCGAGTGGATTTTACGGACAGAGTATGTCCGTGCGCCATAAATACTCTATATTTGCCTACGTTGATCACCCTGTAAAGCGGTATCTCCTCACCGTAGGGTGAAAATCTGTCGAGAGCGTCGCAGTTTCCCCTTACCGCGTGAACTATGATATTATCATATTGTCTGCACGAAAAGAGGTCCGAAAGGCCGTCGCCAAGATATATAAGCGTAAGCACCTCGCCGTCCTTGAGCAATCCTTGTCTGCGTTCGATAAGCTCGTTTAATCGACTCACTCTGCCGTGAGTATCCGAAACTATCAGAACGTCACGCATATCCTATCTCTTGCTGTATCTTCTTGCAGCCCTCAATACTGCAGGATCGGCAGGTATGACCTGACAAGCCTTTGGCTTTGAAAGCTTTACTGCTTTATGAGCTACGGTAAGTGTCAAACCGTTTTTGACGCGCTCGATCTCACCGTCAACGCAGATATCCGTCGGATGATCGAATACAAGATCAACCCTTTCACATTTTTTATACACAAATACCTGAGGAACGTCCTTCTTCGTAAGGTGAGTTCCCTCCTTATAAGGTCCTATAAGCTGTAAAAGCTCACTGAGAGTCACCTTTCTTACAACACAACAGTCGATGATGCCGTCATCAATGCTTGCAGCGGGCGCACTGTGGTATCCGCCCCCGTAAAACTGACCGTTTGCAAAAACACATATCTGGTGCTTGCTTCCTTTATGAGGAACACCGTCCAGATATACTCTGCCGTGAACGAGCGCAGTGCCGAGCTGAGTGATCTTCTGCACTATTCCCGCAGTATATGCGAGCTTGCTCGGAATAAACACGCTCCTTCTGTTAAGCGCCGCCTGCTTTGCTATCTCACAGTCAAAGCCGATATTTATAAGGTTGACCGCGTATCTGTCGTTCCATTTGATAAGGTCGATATCCATCGTCTCGCCGTCAAGCTGAGCGTCGATATCAAAGAACTGATCTACATTTTCAAAATTCTTAACAAAATCGTTGCCCGTTCCCATCGGAATTACGGCAAGCTCTGCGTTGGGCGCACCAACAAGACCCGACGCTACCTCGTTTATAGTACCATCGCCACCTACGGCGTAAAATCTCAATTGCTCGTCGGAAGAAGCGCAGGTATCTCTAACAAACTCGGTCGCTTCCCCTATTTTTTCAGTCACGTGTATCTCGTAGGAGACGCCCCTGCGATCGCAGACCTTATGAATATCATCAATAAGCTCGTGGAACTTAGTTCCCTTTCCTGCGGCAGGATTCATAATAAAAAAGTGTTTCATTTTATTACCTCTTTTTTCTTTTCGCTCATAAAAAAATACTTCGCTGATTATAATTTTAACACAATATTACGTTTATGTCAACATTTTTATTTTTGAGCATATAGTATATAAAGAAAACAAACTGAAAACAAGGCGTTAAATTTGTGAACTTTTTGGAGGTAAAATATGAATTTTGACAAAAGATCGCTCGACCGTCTGCTCTCGCTTGACGACGCGGAGCTATCGCAGATCATCCGCGAAATAGCTGCGGAGGCGAGCGTGGATGCAAGCGGGATCTCTCTTGGAGAGGCTGAGCTGAAAAAGCTGCGCACCTTTCTCTCAATTGCAAGCGCGGACGATATCGCAAGGCTAATCTCAGGGCTTGGCGGAGGTAAAAATGGCTGACGGCTCTACAAAAAATAATCAGGCAGAGAATCTTCTGCTCTCGCTTTTGAGCGATCCCTCGTCCCTTTCAAAAATAGAAGGAGTGCTTGCAAGACACGGAATTTCAAACGGTCAAGTTTGTGGGAACAATCCCCCACTTAATTCCGAAATTGACGAAAATTCCGCAAATATTGATGAAAATTCAGCAAAAGAACGCGAGGCTTCCCCCACCTTCAAAAAAGACAACATAGGAGAGCTATCCGGCGCGATTCCCGGAATCTTGTCCCTTCTGCCCAAAAATCTGCCCAGCGCAGACCCGCGGCAAACAGCTCTTCTGCTTGCTATAAAGCCATATCTTTCACAAAAGCGCGCGGAGCTTATAGACGGCTTTTTGAAATTTGAACAGATCGGCTCCCTGCTTAAAAATCTTAATGCGGGAGGCAATAATGTATTACAGTAAAAATGGCGGGATCGCGCTGAACGTACCCAAAAATTACGGTGGGAACGCGTTTCGCAATGATCCCTATGATGAGTGCGATCCTCCCCTCGACGCACCGTGTGAAAAAGAGACCGAAAAGCAAAATAACGAGCCGCGCGATCTTATCAGCTCACTTTTTTCAGGTATCTCTGCAGAGGATATCTTACTTCTCGGGCTCATTTTTATAATACATCAGGAAAATCCGAACGATAATACTCTGCTTTTGCTCCTTATTCTCCTTTTGGCAAAATAAAAGGACTGCGCGTTTTGGCGCAGTCCCATTTTTGTTTGTTTATTTAATTATTTGAGAGTCTCGTACTTATATCCGTAAGTGCCAAAGCCGGTCGTGAGCTTACCGAAAAGGTACTTGTTGCACGCGGACTCGCAGAATACGATTATTCTGCCGTCAAGGCAAACAAGCTCCTCACTCATAGGAGGCGCAACTACCGTATCAACAAGGCAGGAGGAGTCGAGATAGTAGCAGGTAACGTCCTCAAATCTGAAATGCTCCTCGTATCTCTCTGCATTCTCGTCCTCAAGGTCGCCGTAGGTTATAACGCCTGCGTACTCGTCAAGCACGGTGCTCTTAACCTTTGAAAGATCGTAGAAGAACAGATTGGAGGTCGCAAGTCCCCAAGAGGAGGATACTACCATCTGTCCGTCGGGAGTAATGCAAACACCCTGGATCATATGTCTTGCGGAAATAATAGCTACAGGTTCCTCGGAAATACCGAAGGGAGCGTTAGCGTCAAGCTCGAAAACTGTCATAACAGAGGTGTTTTGGTCACCTGCGGGAGTTACAAATCTCTCGTGATCGGGTGTTACGTAAACCGTCTCATCCTTATGATAAGAGCCTGCAAGGATGTATCTCTTGCCGTTACCGCCGTCAAACGCGTGTACGTGAGCGGGGGAGTTGTACGTTCTCACCGTGCCCTGCATAGTAGCCTTGCCGCCGTTGCCCGCAAGCACCTCGGACATAAGGAACACGTCAAGTCCGTGGCTGTCCTCGCCCGTGATGTAAACGTAATCGCCGTAAACCTCGATGCCGCCCGTGTGGTCGGTGTAAGGAGTTCCGTCAGCGTTGTGAAGTCTTACGAAATCAACGTTTCCGTCCTCGTCTCTGAAATAAACGCGTGCGGCAACGTCGTCACCAAGCTCACCGAGAATGGGCTTGCCCATATATCCCGTGAAGAAGAAGGTCTTGCTGCCCTCGTCGTAGGTCATACCCTGGGGAACGAAGTTGGAATCAACTACTCCGGGTGTTGCAAATACAGGCTTTGAATTGTTGTAGAATTCTGCCGCGCCGATATAATCGTAAAACTTGAAGCCAAGCACCGCTACGATAAGAATTCCAAGAATGATTGCCAATGCGATCAATACGTGTTTCATAATCAATCTCCTTTTATTTTTCAATATTAAAGAGCAAAATCCTCAAGCTCCTCAAGATCAAGCGTGCCTACGTTTTTCTTTACAGGCTCGCCGTTCTTGAAAAGAATGATGGTGGGAATGCTCATAATGCCGTATCTTCTTGCGATCTCGCCGTTCTGATCAACGTCGATCTTTACGCAAGATATCTCATCGTGATCGCCCGCAAATTCATCAAAGGTGGGGGCGAACATTCTGCAAGGGCCGCACCATGTTGCAAAAAAGTCAACAAGCACGGGCTTCTCACCCTTAAGAAGAGCGTCAAATTCTTCTGCATTCTGAATTATGTGTGCCATATTTTCATATTTCCTTTCAATGTTTAGTTAGTTGGATTGGGGATTGTACTTTTTTCGAGAAAAAAGTACCAAAAAAGCTTAAAAGCGCTTTGCCCAGTAGCCGTTTAGTGAGTACTGAGTCCACAGACTCCGCGCAAATTGTGTTGCGCGAGATTCTATCGGTCGCCCTGCCGGACACGAAGTGTCATTCTGGAGCGTAGCGATAGAATCTCGGCTGGGCTTCCTCCAGAATGACAATGCGCAACACATAACGATTTTTAAAGCATTTTAACAGGCGCTTTAAAAATCTGTAATTTGCTACGATCACAATAGACGGTATGTTCGCAGTTCCCTTAAGTCCGCGCTAAAAGTAAGTAAATTTTAGAAAAATCAGATCTCCGATTTGATTTTTCGTAGTTTGGACAATAAAATCACCGTCGAGAGCTTGCTCGCGTATGGGGATTTTGTTGGTCAAACCGATAAAACACTCGTGTTTTATCGAAAATTTACGCAGACTCTGCTCAAACAAATCGATCGTTTTGCCCCGCTTTTGAAAAAGCGGGCGCCCAAGCGGCGTGAGCGATCCAAGGGCAAACTAACTCTCTATCAATTTTCAAATGATTGATTTAAATCAATTCTTTTTATGACCTCACCGTTATCGAGGCGTTTTATTTCAAAGATGCCGTCCTCATATATCATATATGAGTGCGGACTGTTTTCCTTTGGGTACGTAGTCGAGCCGGGATTCAGATATAGATTTCCCGCCCCGAATCTTTCTATGCACGGGATATGCGTATGACCGTGAATAAGGATCTCACCCGCTCTGAGATTTCCCGTATTCGAGGTGTTTATTTTATGTCCGTGAGTCAAAAGCATTGAAAAACCGTCAACCATCAGATACGCATATTCCGCCATTATCGGAAAATCAAGCACCATCTGATCCACCTCGGCATCACAGTTTCCGCGCACGAAGAGGAGCTTGTCGCGATTTTCGTTCAGGAGCTTGATAACGGACTGCGGATCATAGCTATCCGTGAGAGTGTTTCTCGGACCGAAATAGAGCAGGTCTCCGAGAAGCACGAGCTTTTTCGCGCCCTCTCGCTCAAAGATATCAAGGACCTGCTTGGCGCGAAGAAAATCGCCGTGGATATCCGAAGCAAACATCAATTTCATAAACAAAGTATCCTTTCAGGCAAAAATCGGAGAAATCCGCAAAGATTTCTCCGATCAAGCTTTAAATTAACCGTTCGCTTTCGCGGACAATATTATTCCTCGTCCTCTTCGTCCTCATCAACGAACTCGCAGGTGAATTTCTCACCGCAAGCGGGACAAGCAAGGTTTTCGGGGTCAATGGTTTCGTCGAAGCAAACTACCTCTCCGCAAGAGGGGCATTCAACCTCGAAAAACATATCGTCGTCGCAGTCGCAATCGCAATCATCGTCGCAATCGCAGTCACAGTCATAGTCGCCGAACTCGCAATCGTCGCAATCGCCGTCGCAATCGCAGCTTTCACAATCGCCGTCGCATTCCTCGTCAAGGAAATCCTCAACGTCTGCAAGATCCTCGTCAAGCTCCTCAACGTAGTCCTGGAGATCAACGATGTCCTCGTTTATTGCCTCAACCTCGTCAGCGATATCGGAAACGAGATCAAGAAGTGCCGCAAGAACCTTACCCTCAGCAGTTGTCTTATCAAAATCAACGCCGTCAGCAAGTCCGCGAAGATAAGCAGCCTTTTCGAAAAGTGTCATAATAATTCTCCTTTCAACAAATAGCCTTTTTAATTAAGCGCGGGAGAGATATTCACCCGTTCTTGTGTCGATCTTAAGAACCTCACCCTCGTTGATAAAGAGCGGAACCTTGATTACCGCGCCTGTTTCAAGAGTAGCGGGCTTAAGTGTGTTTGTAGCTGTGTTGCCTGCAAAGCCGGGGTCTGTCTGAGCAACTGCAAGCTCAACGAATGTGGGGGGCTCAACGCTGAATACGTTACCCTTGTAGGAAATGATCTTAACCATCATCTCTTCCTTAACGAACTTGAAGTTGTCGCCAAGCTTATCTGCGTTAAGAGGAAGCATATCGAAGGTTTCCATATCCATAAAGTAGTAAAGATCGCCGTCTGTGTAGGAGTACTGCATATCCTTTCTGTCGATATGAGCGTTCTCAAATTTGTCGGTGGGGTTGAAGGATCTCTCAACAACGCCGCCTGTGATGACGTTTTTCATTTTTGTTCTAACGAAAGCAGCGCCTTTACCGGGCTTTACGTGCTGAAATTCAACAACCTGCCAAACAGTACCGTCACCCATATCAAAGGTTACGCCGTTTCTGAAATCGCCAGCCATAATCATAATAAAATTACCTCCATAATGCGTGTTCGCATAGTTTTACAATTTATTATAAAACATTTTTCTCTATTTTGCAAGAGTTTTTTTGCAAAATATAAATTTTTTTCAAACTTTATAAAAAATCGCGCCTCAAGTCTCTTTTTGACGGCTTTTTCGACAAAATAAATCTAATGATATATATTATAATTAAAAAAGTGGTTGACAAATTCGCTGAAATATATTAAAATAAACTGAATATATATTTTTATTTTTGAGGAAAATGCTATTATGATAAGAAGTATGACCGCCTTCGGAAGACATACGGAGGCAGTAAACGGTAAAAATATCACTGTCGAGATCAAGAGCGTTAACAACCGCTATTTCGACTGCTCCACAAGGATTTCAAGAAGCTACTCCTTCCTTGAGGAGAAGGTAAAGCCCTATCTTCAGTCCCACGGTATAAGCCGAGGAAAGGTGGACGTTTCAATTTCAATCGAGCTCGTGGGCTCAACGGATATATCCATTTCCCTTAACGAGGAATACGCAAGGGCTTATTACGAGGCTCTCTGCCAGCTCAAGGAAAAGCTCGAGCTTCCTGGTGAGATAACCGTGGCAACGCTCCAGCGCGACTCTAACATCTTCACTCTCACAAAGGCTGAGGAGGACGAGGAGCAGGATTGGGCGGACGTATGCACGGTGCTTGATACCGCTATTGAAAGATTCATTACCGCAAGAGAGCGCGAGGGAGCAAATATCGAAGCCGATCTTCGCGCGAAGGTCGAGGGCATCAAGGAAAGAGTCGATATAGTAGAGGCTCACAGCGAGGAGGACATCGGCGCTTACCGCTCCCGTCTTGAGGAAAAGCTCCGCACAGTGCTATCCGACAATAAGGTGACGCTTGACGAGAACCGGATCCTCACCGAGTGCGCCATCTTTGCCGACAAGGTCGCAGTTGACGAGGAGATAGTAAGACTTCGCTCCCACTTCAAAGCATTTGAGGATATTTTGGCGTCAAACGAGCCCGTTGGACGTAAGCTCGACTTTCTTATGCAGGAGATGAACAGAGAGACCAACACCATTGGCTCCAAATGCTCCAATTCCGATATCGCGCACGTTGTTGTTGACATCAAATGCGAGCTTGAAAAGATAAGAGAGCAGATCCAGAACATAGAATAAGGACGGTAGAAATATGAAATTCATCAACATTGGCTATGGTAATATGGTAGCTGTGGAAAGGATAGTTGCAATAGCAAGCCCCGATTCAGCACCCATCAAAAGACTCGTTCAGGATGCAAAGGAGGGCGGCAGGACCATTGACGTCTCCTGCGGAAGAAGAACGAGAGCCGTTATAATCACGGATTCCGAGCACGTTATCCTCTCCGCCATCGGTGCGGAAACGATAGCTAACAGAATGGACGATACCATCTACGAGGAAGAAAACGAGGAGGTGGAGGAATGAGCCGCGGACTTCTGATCGTTGTTTCCGGCCCCGCGGGAAGCGGAAAGGGCACGGTAAATTCACAGCTCGTTGCAACGGGCGATTTCGTCTTTTCAGTCTCTGCCACCACGCGCGCTCCGCGTCCGGGTGAGGTGAACGGTGTAAACTACCATTTCATCGACAGAGAGGAATTTCAGCGCCGCATCAACGATAACGGCTTTCTTGAATACACTACATACTGTGATAACTACTACGGCACTCCCTTAAAGGAGGCTATGGCGGTGCTTGAGAGCGGCAAGAACCTCATACTTGAGATAGAATGCGACGGCGCAAAGAACGTAAAAAGGATCTTCCCCGACGCAGTTCTCATTATGCTCATACCCCCAACGTTCGCTATCCAGGAGGAAAGGCTCCGCGGACGCGGTACGGAGACCGAGGAGGTTATACAAAAGCGTCTTGAAAAGGCAAAGCGCGAGATCGCGCAGATAGACGCATACGATTACATCGTTTATAATTACAACGGCGGCTCAGCCGTTGCGGCGGACGATATCAAGGCGATAGTACGCGCAGAAAAGCTTGCGCGCCACCGTCAGCCCGACGCCGAAAAGAAATATTTTGGACTCGTTTAAAAAATAAATCTTAAATACATTACAAAATCAATTAAGGAGAAATTTTAAAATGCTTCATCCAACCATCAAGGAACTCACAAAGGACGAATACAACCGTTACGAGCTTGCTCTTGCAACCGCTAAATGCGCTCGCCTTCTCACCGACGAATACGTTAAGCAGAGAGAAGAGGCTGAAAAGTCTATGACGGGAAATAAGGAGAGCGATCGCAACCTTATGAACAGCATCGACAAGGATCTTAAGGACGAAAAGGCTATCAAAAATGCGATCACACGCTTCCACGACGGCAGATACGAGATCTACCGCGAGGAGAAGATCGCAAGAGAAGTTGAGCAGACAGCTGAAGAGCTCATCGAGGAATAATATACTGTAGCCGAAGAGAGCCGAAGTCATAAGCCTCGCGGCGGTATATTTTCGCGCTTTGTACCGAATACCGCCTTGCAAGGTCTTACCTTGCTTCGCCGATCTTCGACAAAAATCATCAAAAATATTCACGCCGGGAGGTGCTGCGCAGCTTTGCGCGAGCAGAAATTTCTGCAGACAAGGAAAATTTTTGAAGGAATATAAAATATTCCGAGAAAATTTCTCCGATGTATGAGGGAATTTATGCCGAGCAAAGCCTTATGAGTTCGGCTCTCTCCGGCTACAATAGGCGGAGAGTATATTCTCCGCCACTCGTTTAATGAAGAAAGGAGAGGTATATGGATAACAGATACGTAAAGCTGCATCTTCTTGACAATCCGTATTGCATAGATACCGAATATACGTATTTCGTTCCCCACGACCTTTCCGAAGCAGTGGTAAAGGGAACGTTTGCGGTGGTCCCGTTCGGCAAATCGAACAAAACGCAGATAGGTCTCGTTACCGCAGATCACTGCGAGGAGCCAAAGCTAAAAACCAAGTCTATAAAGGCTCTTGCAAGCTCCGAGATACGCCTTAGCCAAACAGAGCTTGAGCTTTGCTTTTTTATGAAGGAGCAAACGCTCTGCACCATAGGCGACGCCGTTCACGCGATGATACCCGCAGGCGCGCTCTCGCAGCTCGTGGTGTGCTACAGGATAGCACCGGGGGCGACTTACGACGGACCACTCTCGGATATTTTTCATTTTATCGAGGATGCAAGAACGGTAACGGAAGCGGAGATCACGCGGGAATTCGGCTTACATACCCCCTCGGCTCTCTCAAGGCTTGTGCGGGACGGAGTTATCGAAAAGGACGTCACCGTAAAAAGCATGGCGGTGGGCAAGGAGAAAAAGTATTATCTGCTCGACGTAAGCAACGATCAGCTCGCTTCCCTTCTCGGCGCTGGCGAGCCCACGGAGGGCTATAAAAAGCTGCGCTCCGAGATGCACAGGAGTATTCTTTCGCTCCTTTCAATGAGAGAAAGAATGATCGCGGAGGATATAAAGGCGGAGCTTGGCGCAAGCGATGCTCAGATATCCGCTCTCTTCAAAAAAGGATTTATCCGAATTGAAACAGAAAGCGTTTACCGCAATCCTTACGAGAACAAAAAAAGACAGAACCACGCAAGGGCGCTGACGCTCTCCAAGGAGCAGGAGGTGGCTCTCGCAAAAATACAGACTCTTTTTGACGCGGAAAAGCCCGCCTGCGCTCTCCTTCACGGAGTAACGGGAAGCGGCAAGACAAGCGTTATGATGAAGATAATCGACCGTGCATTAAGTCGCGGCAAGGGAGTGATAATGCTCATTCCCGAAATCTCACTCACTCCTCAGACGGTGGAGCTTTTCTGCTCGCGCTACGGCTCGAGAGTTGCCATCATACACTCCTCCCTTTCGGGCGGAGAAAGACTTGATGCCTATATGAGAATAAAGCGCGGAGACGCCGATCTCGTTATTGGCACAAGAAGTGCCGTTTTCGCTCCGGTTCAGGACCTCGGTCTTATAATCATAGACGAGGAGCAGGAGCATACCTACAAATCCGACAACAATCCCAAATACCATGCACGCGATATCGCGAGATTCCGCTCGGCTAAAACAAATTCCCTTTTGCTGCTTGCCTCTGCAACTCCATCCGTAGAGAGCTATCAGAAGGCAGTGGAGGGCAAATATACACTCGTTGAGCTGACTGAAAGATACGGAAAAGCAAAGCTTCCCAAGGTGAAGCTTGCTGATATGAGAGAGGAGCTTCGCGCAGGAAACACCGGCGCACTTTCCCTTCCCTTGCTTGACGGTATCGGAACGGCTCTTCATAAAAAAGAACAGACCATTCTGTTTTTAAACCGCAGAGGATATCACAATTTTGTGAGCTGCGCGTCTTGCGGAAAGGCTATCACCTGCCCCAATTGCTCGGTGTCAATGACCCACCACACCGACAGGCTCTATCACAAGGCGGAGCTTGTTTGCCACTTTTGCGGCAAGCGTATGCCCGTGCCGGCAGAGTGTCCCGAATGCGGAAGCGCTCACATAAAGCCGATGGGAATAGGAATTCAGCTCGTTGAGCAGCAGCTGAAGGAGCTTTATCCGAGCGTAAACGTCATAAGAATGGATACCGACACAACGTCGTCAAAGAATGCTTACGAGGAAATGCTGGACGACTTTCGCTCGCACAGAGCGGAAATACTGCTCGGCACTCAGATGGTAACAAAGGGACACGATTTCCCCGACGTAACGCTCGTGGGCGTGCTTAACGCCGACACCTCGCTCTATCTCAACGATTACCGCGCTAATGAGAGGACATTTTCAATGCTCACGCAGGTCATCGGGCGAGCAGGAAGAAGCGAAAAGGAGGGCGTTGCGCTGATACAGACCTCAAATCCCGATCACGACGTTATATCTCTTGCCTGCAGGCAGGATTATAAGAGCTTTTTCGCAAATGAGATAAAGATGAGAAAGCTCCTTTCCTATCCGCCTTTCTGCGATATCGTCCTGCTTACGCTTTCGGGACAGGTCGAGAGCGCGGTGCTTAAGGATTCAAAGCTGCTTTACGATATGCTGAAAGGAAAAGCGAGCGGCGAATTTTCCGACGTGCCCCTTATCTGCTACGGACCGTTTGAAGCGCCCGTATATAAGCTTGACGGCAGGTACAGAATAAGGATAGTGATAAAGACCAAGCTGAATAAGCGCGCGAGAGAAATGTTCTCGCAGATATATAGCGAGTTTGGAAAGAGAAAAAAGAACGAGCCCCAGCTCTCCGTGGACCTTAACCCCTCGTCGCTTTGATAATATATAGCAAATCAGTAGCACAGTAAACCGCTTAACGGCTACGCATCACATCCACAAATTTTAGAAAAATCAAATCCCCGATTTGATTTTTCGTAGTTTTGAAGATTCGATATCAGCCGTCACGCTCGCGTGTAAGGATGATATCGGAGCTTCAAAACCGATAATTCACCCGTGAATTATCGAAAATTTGTGCAGACTCTGCTCAAACCAAGCGATTAAAAGCTTTTTTGCTACTTTTTTCTCGAAAAAAGTAGGTCCAAATCAACTAACTATTTCAAACTATTTCAAAGGAAACATAAAAACATGGCAAAGCTTAAAATTGTAAAGGTCGGCGACGATATTCTCAGAAAGAGATGCCGTCCCGTTGAAGAAATAACACCCAAAACTCTCCGCCTTCTTGACGATATGGCGGAAACTATGAGAGCCGCGCAGGGCGTCGGTCTTGCCGCTCCGCAGGTAGGAATACTCCGCAGGATCGTGGTAATAGAGGTCGAGGAGGGCAATCTCATCGAGCTTATCAACCCTAAGATCATCGCATACGCAGGTGAGCAGGAGGGTACGGAGGGATGCCTCTCCGTTCCGAATAAATGGGGCACGGTAAAACGTCCCATGCACGTTACCGTCCGCGCTCTCAACCGCCACGGCGAGGAATTTGAGATCACGGGCTCCGAATTTTTGGCGCGCGCCTTCTGTCACGAGCTTGATCACCTTGACGGAAAGCTCTATATCGATATTGCTTCCGCTATTGAGACAGTTCCCGCAGATGAGCAAAAATAAAGGAGAACCCAATATGAAAATTTTATTTATGGGCACGCCCGATTTCGCGCTTTTTTCTCTCAAGGCTCTTTGTGAAAACGGTTACAACGTCGTTGGAGTCGTAACTCAGCCCGATAAGCCCAAGGGACGCGGCTACGTGCTTACTCCCCCACCCGTAAAGGTCTATGCTCTTGAGCAGGGCATTCCCGTTTATCAGCCAAACTCACTAAGAACCGAGGAATTTGCCTCACTTCTAAAGGAAATAGATCCCGAGCTTATTGCCGTAGTAGCTTACGGTAAAATTTTACCGAAGAACGTTCTCGATTATCCTAAATACGGCTGCGTAAACGTTCACGGCTCCCTTCTTCCCAAATATCGCGGCGCATCACCCATGCAATCCGCCATCATAAACGGTGACAAGATTACAGGTATCACCACTATGTTTATGGCGGAGGGACTTGATACGGGCGATATGCTTCTTAAGGCAGAGTGCGAGATAGCCGAAAACGATAATTTTGAGGATATCCACGATAGACTCGGACTTCTCGGAGCGGAGCTTCTTTGCAAAACCGTTGACGGACTTGAAGCAGGTAGTATCACACCCGTTCCTCAGGATCATTCCCTTGCAACTCACACCGCTAAAATACTCAAAGAGGATTGCGAAATAGATTTTTCAAAGGATTGCGATACCGTTCACGATCTCATCCGCGGACTCTCTCCGATTCCGCTCTCCTTCACTCATACACCCGACGGCAAACTCTTAAAAGTGGTTAAGAGCGAGATATGTGAGCGCGAGAGCGAAAACGAGGAGTGCGGCAAGGTCCTCTCCCTCGATAACGGAAGGATCCGTGTTGCCTGCGCAAGCGGCTCTGTAAATATTCTGACCGTTCTCCCCGAGGGCAAGGGCAGAATGAGTGCCGCAGATTTTATACGCGGAAGAAAGATAAATATCGGCGATATTTTAAAATAAAAACGAAAGGATCCGAGCAATTATGCCCTTTTTCTACTATTTTGACCCCACGGTGATAATTCTCATTCCCGGAATAATCATCGCTCTGTGGGCTTCCATCAACGTAAACACGACATTTGATAAATACAACCGCGTGCCCTCGCGAAACGGTCTTACCGGCGCGCAGGTAGCGGAGAGAGTTTTGAATCATCACGGAATCTATAACGTCCGCATCGAAAGAGTCTCGGGCAATCTCTCCGACCATTACGATCCGAGAGCAAACGTTATAAGACTTTCCGATTCGACCTATAATTCAACGAGCATAGCTGCCGCAGGCGTTGCCGCTCACGAGGCGGGACACGCGGTACAGTACGCTAAGAATTATCAGCCGATCAAAATGAGAGCATCCATCGTAAAGCTCTGTAATATCGGTTCTCCCATGGCGTTCATCTCGCTGCTTATCAGCTTTTTCGTTCCCGTGGAGCTTTCAAGCTTTTTTATCTATCTTGCGATAGGTCTTTATTCTCTCGCAACACTTTTCCAGCTCATTACTCTCCCCGTTGAGTTCGACGCGTCAAATCGCGCGATGGCAACGCTGAGTGCATCGGGCTTTTACAGCGAGAGCGAGCTTTCGGGCGCGAAAAAGGTGCTGAGAGCCGCGGCTCTTACCTACGTTGCGGCGCTCATCTCCTCAATTCTTTCCCTTCTTCGCTTCGTGCTTATCGCAACGGGCGGCAGAAGACGCCGTTAACTATGAACGCAAAAACAAAAAACGTCCGTGCGATAGCGCTTGACGTTCTCACAAAATGCGAAGCGGGAGGTTATTCAAATATCGCGCTCGACACCGTGATAAAAAGAAATGACCTCATTTCGCATGACAGAGCCCTTCTCACCGCGCTCGTTTACGGAGTTATCGAGAGAAGGATCACTCTCGACTACTATATTTCTTCCCTTTCCTCAATATCAAACAGCAAGATCGAGAGGGATACGAGAAATCTTCTCCGTATAGGACTCTATCAGCTTGCCTATATGGAAAAGATACCGCCCCACGCGGCGATAAATGAAACCGTAAGCCTTGCGAATAAGCGCTCTAAGGGATTTGTTAACGCGATCTTGCGCAATTTTATGCGCGAGGGCGACAAGATCGCTTTTCCCGATAAAAGCGATGAGGTAAAGTATCTCTCCGTCACCTATTCCGTGGGCGAGCCGCTTATCAAAGAGCTTATGAGCGCATATCCCTTTGAGGAATGTGAAAAAATGCTCTCCGCATTCGGTGAAAAAACGCCCATAACCTTAAGAGTGAATAATCTTAAAGCTACCCGCGATGAGCTTCTTTCCGAGCTTGGCGGAGTGCCCACAAAATATTCTCCCGACGGAATAATTCTCGAAAACGCCGCCGTGAGCGAGCTTGAAGCTCTGCGCGACGGCAGAGTTACAGTTCAGGACGAGGCTTCGCAGATATGCGTGCGCGCGCTTGGAGCGAGGTCTGGCGAAACGGTGATAGACGCTTGCGCCTGCCCCGGTTCAAAGAGCTTTGGCGCGGCTATGAGTATGGACAATTGCGGCAGGCTCCTTGCCTTCGATATACACGAAAATAAGCTCTCATTGGTGCAAAAGGGCGCAGAGCGACTTGGAATTTCAATTATTTCGACCGAGGCGCACGATGCAAGAGAGCCCATTGAGGAGCTTTGGGGCGCGGCAGATAAAATTATTTGCGATGTTCCCTGCTCGGGATTCGGAGTTATCGGCAAAAAGCCGGAAATTCGATATAAAAACCCCGAGGAAAGCGCAAGACTGCCTCAGATTCAGTACGAGATCTTGGAAAACGTGTCAAAATATTTAAAGGTCGGCGGAACGCTCGTTTACTCTACGTGCACCGTCTTACCCAACGAGAACGAGAACGTTGTGAATAGATTTCTTGAAAATAACAGCGGCTTTTCGCTCGTTCCTTTTTCCGTGGGAGAGCTTGAAGCAGCGCGCGGAATGATAACACTTCTTCCGCACATACATCACACCGACGGATTTTTTATTGCTAAGATAGAACGAAAGCAGTAAAATCTGCACAAACCAAGCAATTAAAGTTTTTCGGGGTGTGGGGCGGTTTTTCAAAAAAGCCCCACGTCGTTATCCCACTAACCTTTCATACCAAAACCATTTAGCCGCTTTTTCTTTTGAAAAAGTAGGCAAAACATCAGCGCAGAGCGAGTACGAACACAGTGCGAAGCCGCGAGGCAAAGCATAAAAGCTTTCAGAAAGGAGATGCAAGGTGCAAAATCTTTTGAATTTTACATACGAGGAGCTTGAAGGCTTCATTATTTCCATTGGCGAGGCAAAATTCCGCGCAAAGCAGATATTTGCGCCGATGCATAAGGGAATCTCCCCCGATTCCCTCACAAACCTTTCTGCCAAAACCAAGGAAAAAATATTCGAAAACGCAAAATATTCACTCCCCACAATAAGAAGAAAGCTCGTTTCTGCGCTCGACGGAACGGTAAAATACCTTTTCGAACTTGACGACGGAAACTGCGTTGAAAGCGTAGTTATGAAATACGAGCACGGCACCACCATCTGCATATCCTCGCAGATAGGCTGCAGAATGGGATGCGCCTTCTGTGCCTCTACAATCGGCGGCAAGGTGCGCGACCTTGAGCCCTGCGAGCTTCTCGGTCAGATCATAGCCGCGCAAAACGATATCGGAGAGCGAATAGACGGCATCGTTATGATGGGCATTGGCGAGCCGCTCGACAATTACGATAACGTAATTAAATTTTTGCGCCTTGTCGGTCACAAGGAGGGTTTGAACATCGGCTACCGCCACATCTCCCTCTCCACCTGCGGTCTTGTGGATAAAATATACCGTCTTGCAGAGGAGGATCTGCAGATCACCCTCTCGATATCTCTGCACGCGGCAAGCGACGAAATAAGAAGCAAAATTATGCCCGTAAACAAAAAATGGGGCGTTGACGAGCTTCTCGACGCGTGCAAGCACTATTTTGACAAAACGGGCAGAAGGATATCCTTTGAATACACACTCATCGCGGGTGAAAACGACAGCGAGGCAGAGGCTCTCGCGCTCGCGAAAAAGCTCAATTCAAAGCTCAGAACGAAAAACAGCACTATGCCGATCCACGTAAATCTCATTCCCGTAAATCCCGTAAAGGAAAGAGATTTCAAAAAGAGCGGCAAGGATGAAATAAAGAAATTTGCCAAGGTCCTTGAATCCAAGGGCATACGCGCCACGGTGAGAAGAACGCTCGGCGCGGATATTAACGCGTCCTGCGGTCAGCTTCGCCGCGACGAGATGAAAAAGGAAGAAGCAAATAGCAACGCATGATCCCAAAGGAGCATTTATGGAAATTTACGGTTTAACGGACAGAGGCGTGGTAAGAGAGGCAAACGAGGACAGCATCGGCATCTCACGCACTAAAAACGGAATAACTATAGCCGTTGTCTGCGACGGTATGGGCGGAGCAGCGGGCGGAAGAATAGCCTCCGAGATCGCCGAGGAGACCTTTATGAGCGCAATGCTCGCCTGCACTCCCGAAATGGAGCAGGTAAAATTCGAGCCCAAAAAGGTAAGGGCTCTTATCGAGGACTCCGTGTGCCGTGCGAACGCCGCGGTGCTTGCCAAGGCGCGCGAGGATCTTTCCCTTTTCGGTATGGGATGCACGCTCAACGCTGTGGTCTATGTTGAGCCGCAGAACAGGCTTTACTACGCAAACGTGGGCGACAGCCGTCTTTATATGATAACAAAAAAGGAGATCAAGCAGCTTACAAAGGACCATTCCTACGTACAGATGCTCGTCGATAACAAGGAGATCACGCCCGAGGAGGCGGAGAGCCATCCGCAAAAGAATCTTATCACCAAGGCTCTCGGCATCAAGGACGAGCTTGAGCCCGACGTGGCGGACAAAAAGATCAATCCCAAAACGGAGGCTCATTTCCTTCTCTGCTCCGACGGACTTCACGGCCTCGTTGACCGCAAGACCTTGCAAAGGGTCGCTCTTTCGGACACGAGCATACACGAAAAGATATTCTCTTACGTAAGGCTCGCAAACGATGCGGGCGGAGTGGATAACATCTCCGTTATCCTTCTTTCCACTAAGGAAGAGGAGGTGAACGGATGACTCAATACGATCCCTTTATAGGGCAGACCTTTGAGGGAAGATATACGATAGTCAACGTAATAGGCATAGGCGGTATGGCAACCGTTTACGGCGCGTACGACCAGGTAACGGGCAGGAGCGTAGCCATTAAAATGATGAGCAAAAAGCACGAGCATAACGCCCGTCAGATAAAGCTCTTTGCAAATGAGTCCACCGCACTCAGCCTTCTTTCCCATCCAAATATAGTTCAGGTCTATAATACGGCTATAACGCATAGCACCAAATACATAATAATGGAATACGTTGAGGGCATAACCTTAAAGAAGCACATCGACCACCGCGGCGCTCTCCCCGAAAGAGAGGTGCTTTACTATGCAACACAGATACTTTCTGCGCTCGACTATATCCATTCAAAAAACATCGTACACTGCGACATCAAGCCGCAGAACATCATCCTTTTGCAGAACGGCAGCATCAAGGTGGCGGACTTCGGTATTGCGCGCCTTGACGCGATGCTCGATCGCTCAAAGGAAAAGAGCGACGTTGCGCTCGGCACGGTGTATTACGTCAGTCCCGAGCAGGCTCAGGGCAAGGCTCCGAGAGCCGAGAGCGACCTCTATTCACTCGGCGTAATGCTCTATGAGGCTATGACGAACCGCCTTCCCTTCTATCACGAGAATGCGACCG
This sequence comes from Clostridia bacterium, assembly GCA_017531925.1. Lineage (GTDB taxonomy): Bacteria > Bacillota > Clostridia > Oscillospirales > CAG-272 > RGIG4608. The sequence goes on from JAFXKD010000002.1 coordinate 24,724, forward strand.
AGGTCGCAAAGATGCAGATAAGCAAGGAGCCAACTCCCCCAAGCGTTTTCCGTCCCGACATATCCGTGGGACTTGAGCAGATAATCCTGCGTGCTATGGAAAAGAACACAAAGAAGAGATATGCAAGCGCTATGGAGATGCTCACCGATATCCGCGCGCTCCGTCAGAATTCAAAGACCGTGTTCGGAAACGAAAAGAATTCAAGCCGCTACAAGGTCATCGAAAGAAAGCCCTTGAATAACGTATCCAATATATCAAACAGAATGATATATCCGATAAGTGAAAAGGGCGCAAGCTTTGCGGAAAATCAGGCTTACTTCAAGCGTCTAACATCCCATTCGGGCACTTTTGCGCCAAGAAGTGAGCAGATCTCTGCCCACACGGGCGCAGGCAGAGCCCATACCGGCAGCCACGCCGCGCACACGGGAAACAATCCTGCCTATACGGGATCGGGCAGAGCTTATACGGGCAAAACTCAGGCTGTGACCGGAAGGACACTTGCGCAGACGGACAGAACGCAGCGGATTTCCTCCGGCGATATTCCGCCCATCCACTCACAGAGATTGCCCAAGGCATCCAATACCGTCGCAATAGATGAAAAAGAGATCAGAAATCTGACTTACAGTAAGTGGCTTTCCCTTTGCCTTGGAATCATCACAGCTCTGATCCTCGTGATCGCGATATCCATCGGAATTTGGTTCCTTATCGCCCCCGAGGACAGATTTGAAGAAAACAAGATAAACTATTCTATAACTGAAACGGAAATTCAATGGAATACAGAACACACGGAAAAATTTTAAAGGGCGTTGGCGGTCTATACACCATAAAGCTCGTTGATGAAAAAGCACACTACGAGGCTTTTGATACGCCTTCCCCCCTCGCCTCGCGTCTCATCACATGCAGCGCAAGCGGCTCGCTCAGACACAATAACGTAAAGCCACTTGTGGGAGATAACGTTGAGATAGTCTATACGGACCACTCTACCTCCGAGAGCGATGCAAAAAACAACGATATAAGAATATCGGATATTTTAGACCGAAAGAATGAGCTTATCCGTCCGCCGATGGCTAACCTTGACGTTATGTTCATCTCAATGGCGGCGGCAAGCCCCGCGCCCGTGATCCCAACGATAGATAAGCTCATCTGCATAGCGGAGCATAACGATATCGAGCCGGTCATAATTATCGGCAAATGCGATCTTGCGCCCGAATATGCAAAGGAATTGCAGGATATCTACAAAAAAGCAGGATTTGACGCGTTCGTTCTCAGCGCGAAAACGGGCGAAGGAGTGGATGCGATACGCGAATTTGTAAACACCAAGCTCGACGGTAAGACCAGCGCCTTTGCAGGTGCATCCGGTATCGGAAAATCCACGCTCCTCAATGCGCTCTTCCCCGATCTTTCGCTTACAACTAACACCATAAGCGTTAAGATCCAACGCGGCAGGCATACCACTCGCCACGTTGAGCTTTACCCCATAAGTGAAAAGGAAGGCGCGGGATATATCGCGGATACACCCGGATTTTCACTCCTCGACTTCGAGAGATTCAACTTCTTTGATAAAGAGGACCTTGCCTATAATATGCGCGAATTCCGTGACTACATAGGCGAGTGCCGTTACACCAAATGCTCACATACGAAGGAAGAGGGCTGCGCGATCCTTGAAGCCGTCCGCGAGGGTAAAATTTCAAAATCCCGCCACGATAGCTTCCTCGAGATCTACGATTCCCTCAAAAATAAACATAAGTGGGATAATAAATAATATGAAAAAACTATTTACAGCAATACAAAAGAATGACATAGTTACGGTCAAGACATTGCTTAACAAGTCTCCGGAGCTTATCTCTTGTACACTTAAGGGAACGCCTAAAAAGTATGACGGTCAATCTCCTTTGCAGGTAGCATTGAAGGACTCAAACACCGAAATGATTGAGCTTTTACTTGAATATCATCCTGACGTGAACTTTATTGAGGATGAGTCCTGCGCGAACACGTGGAGAGCTCCCGTAATACACGATGCAATCAATCGTGCCATTATGTATAGTCGTTGGAACGTAAATCGCCTCGACGGCCTTGAAGTTTATAATACCAAAGAAGAAGCGGATGCTGCTTTTGCTATTCTTAATAAGCTCATTTCGCTTGGCGCCGATGTAAATGCAAAGGATTCTTTTGGAAACGCTTGTATCGATAGAGCTTGCTTGCAGGCGCGACAGATTCTGCCGGCTCAGGGAAGCAACGACCGCATACTTACATCCGAACTGCATTTTGATATTAATCGTATTTTCAATATTCTTATTACTAACGGAGCAGATTTAACATATATCGCACCAAATGCCTTTGGAAAAACTTATATCGAACAGTATAAAAATGAATCTGTTGAAGAGTTCTTACATTTATGAAGGAATATAATCGATCAAATGTAAAAATTGCAAGGGTTTTACGAAAAAATATGACTAAGCAAGAGCGAAAGCTGTGGTATTTATTTTTGCACAATTATCCTTTAAGATTTCAAAGGCAGAAGCCTATTGATGATTACGTTGCTGATTTCTATTGCGCTAAAGCAAAACTTATTATAGAGCTTGACGGTTCGGGACACTATATGCCACATCAAATGCTGAAGGATCGTATTCGTACCGAGCGGCTTGAGCAAATGGACTTAACTGTTATTAGAATTGACAATCAAGATATTGATAAAAACTTTTATAATGTTTGTGAATATATAGATTCTTTTGTAAAAAGATCTCTCCCTCACCCGACTTCGTCGGGAGCTCCCTCGTCAGAGGGCGCCGAGTGATTGTGCTAAACTAATCCCATTGTTAACAAATCTTATATTACTAAAGCTCTATGATAAAACAAAAAAGTTCAATAAAGCTCTCGCCTCCCTCTGTCGAGGGAGGTGGCGCGGCTTGTCCGCGACGGAAGGAGAGTTCCTTAATAAAACCATCTTAACGGAGTATTTATGAAATCATACATTTTCATCGGCGGCGAGGTGGAAAAATCCGCTCTTGAAATCGCCATTCCCGAGAACGCGCTCGTTATAGCTGCGGATTCGGGATATGACAACGCAAAATCACTCGGCTACGCCGAAAGATGCGATTTTATCGTGGGCGACTTCGACTCCACCAAGGAAAGAGCATTTTGCTCGCGCGCAAAAATAATCCGCGTTCCCGCAGAAAAGGACGAAACGGACACTCAGCTCGCTATAAACGCGGCGCTTGAAAACGGCGCGGACGAGCTTTACATCGTCGGCGGTCTTTCCGGCAGACTCGATCACACCCTTTCCAATATCTATTTGCTTGAAGCCCTCGCCGAGGGCGGCATCTCCGCCTGCATATGTGACGGCAAAAATCGCGTGCGCTACCTCAAATCGCGCTCGTCCTTGATGATACCCGCAAGCGAGTATAAATATTTCGGACTTATCCCCGCGGATAAAGAGGCTAAGGGAGTCACAATCGACGGTGCAAAATACAACCTCAAAAACGCAAAGCTCGAAAGGACCAACCCTTCCTTTGCCATTTCAAACGAGGTAAAAGAAAATTTCGCAATGGTTTCTTCCAAAAAAGGCGGACTTTTCGTGATAGAAAGCAAGGAATTGTCAAATTAATCAAAGCCTTCATATAATGAAATTGACTGCATAGGTCAAATTCATAGCCCCGAGGTGAAATATATGAAGATCGTGCTTTACAAAACGCCGAATATCATTTCAACGTTACTTAGAAAAATTTTTGGAATAAAAAAGCAAAAGATCTGACCGCGGGAGGAGAGTATCCTCCCGATGAATTTAGATTTATCGGATAGTTAGTTAGCTTCAGAATTGTCGCTTTTTGAAAAAAGCTCCGCAAAAACTTAATCAGGCTATCGCCAAGTAGCCGTTTTGTGAGTGCTAAATCAACTTGATCCGCGCAAATTGTGTCAATGAATTGACACATAACGTTTTTCTCGCCATTTTAACAGGCGGCTCGAAAAACTGTAATTTGCTACACGGCACGAAGCCGATTTACATGAGCTGATGGCTACGCTTTATACAAGCAAATTAAAGATTTTTGCTTTCGGTTTTGCGAAGCAAATGACTGACGCGAGTCAGGCAAGAAAGACGGAGCCTGTTAAAATGCTTTAAAAATCTTTTCGTGTTGCTCCGCAACACAATTTGCGCGAAATCTTGCCGCGATAGCCTGATAAAAGTTTTTTGGTTCTTTTTTCAAAAAAGAACATATTTCAAAGCAAACTTACTTTCCCATAAATCAAAATTTGAAATACAATTTCAAGGAAACACAAAAATGAACGAACAAACAAACACATTTCTTCCGATAAACCGAACAGAGATGAACGATCTCGGTTGGGACAGACCCGACTTTGTTTACGTCACGGGTGACGCGTATGTCGATCATCCGTCCTTTGGTGTGTCGATAATCTCGCGCGTGCTTGAATCAGAGGGCTTCAGAGTGGCTATTCTCTCCCAGCCCGACTACAAGAGCGCAGAACCGTTCAAGGAATTCGGACGTCCGCGCCTCGGATTTCTTGTGACTGCGGGCAATATCGACTCAATGGTAGCGCATTATTCCGTTGCCAAGAGAAGAAGGAATTACGACTACTACAGCGCAGGCGGTAAAATGGGCAAGCGCCCCGACCGCGCAACGATCGTTTACTGCAACAGGATAAGAGAAGCATACGGAGATATACCGATCGTCATCGGCGGTCTTGAAGCATCGCTGCGAAGGTTTGCCCATTACGATTATTGGGACGATAAGGTGCGCCGCTCTATCCTCGTTGACTCAAGAGCGGATATCCTCACATACGGTATGGGAGAAAACATCCTGCGCCGCATCGCGTTCCTTCTTGACAAGGGAGTGCCCGTAAAGAAGATCCGCGACGTGAGGGGCACGTGCTATCTCGCAAATCCCGACGATGCCGTGCATTTTCCCGTCGCCGCGGAATTTGACTATAACGAGCTTAAAACGGACAAGAAAAAATACGCCGATGCGTTCGGCGTTCAGTATAAAAATCAGGACAGTATAAACGGCAAGGCGATAATCGAGCATTACGATAACAAGGTGCTGGTTCAAAATCCTCCAATGCCTCCGCTTGAGCGCGAGGAGCTTGACGCAGTTTATGCCCTGCCCTATATGAGAACGTATCATCCGTCCTATGAAAAGGAGGGCGGCGTTCCCGCGATCGAGGAAGTGAGATTTTCAATAACTCATAACCGCGGATGCTTCGGCGCGTGCAATTTCTGCGCGCTCGCATTCCACCAAGGACGAACGGTGCGCTCAAGAAGTGAGGAGAGCGTCCTTAAAGAAGCAAAGCTCATCACCGAGATGCCCGATTTCAAGGGCTACATACACGATGTCGGCGGGCCCACGGCGAATTTCCGCTACCCCGCCTGCGACCATCAATTAAAGCACGGTGTCTGCTCAAATAAAAAATGCTTGGCACCCACACCCTGCAAAAATCTCAAGGTCGATCATAGCGAATATATGGAAATGCTCTCAAAGATCGAGAAGCTTCCCAAGGTCAAAAAGGTGTTCATCCGTTCGGGAATACGCTTTGACTACCTTATGTACGATAAGGACGACAGCTTCTTTAAAAAGCTCGTTTCCGACCACGTCAGCGGTCAGCTCAAGGTCGCGCCCGAGCATATATCCGACAGAGTTCTTGACTGTATGGGCAAGCCCCATATCGACGTTTATAACGCGTTCAAGAAAAAATATTTCGACCTCTGCCGCGAGATAGGTAAGGAGCAGTATCTCGTTCCCTATCTTATGTCGAGCCACCCGGGATCAACGGTAAACGAGGCAATCGAGCTTGCCTGCTACTTGAAGGCGGAGCATTACGCACCCGAGCAGGTTCAGGATTACTACCCCACACCGGGCACGGCCTCAACCGTTATGTACTACACGGGAATAAACCCCTTAACGGGCAAGAAGGTCTATGTTCCTACCACTTACGAGGAAAAGAGCCAGCAGCGCGCGCTCCTTCAGTTCAATAAACCGGATAACGCCGCAAAGGTTCGCTCGGCGCTCATCAAGGCGGGACGCGAGGATCTTATCGGATTTGGCGGCAACTGCCTCGTCAAGCCCGAACGCGCTCCCCATTTTGAGAAAAAATCGCCTAAAAACGCCCAAAAAGGCAAAAAAGACGGCAAAAAACCTCAAAAAACGCCCAAAACCGCGCCAAAGCAAAACAAAAGATCCGATAACCCCTTAAACAAAAAATCGGGTAAGAGGAAATAATAAAATCCCTGCTCACGCAGGGATTTTTCTTTATTCAGTTAAATCAAGCTCAATTTTTTCTCCATTGGATGTTATGTAATAAAGTGTACCGGTCATAACACTATAAGTACCACCCGGAAAAGCATACATTTCCGCCATATTTGAAACATCCCATTCCATATCAAGCTCGCACTCATATTCAAAAAATAATGTGTCAGTATAGTCTGCAAGCTCATCAGAAACACATATATCAAAGCTTTCTCTTGGCGGCATATTTGATGAATGCACCGGAGAAAATACTGCCATAATCAGCTTTTCATCAACAATACCAATTTCAGCCACAAGGATACCCGGCGGAGACCCAATTATGTATTTACCACCGTTCTTTGACATCTCATCTTTGATTATGAGCTCTATTTTTTCAGCCGTTTTTTTAGATTCTATATAGTCGCACGAGCAAAGCAAGAATCCCGACAAGACAATAATCAAAGCGAGCAAAAAGGACACACTTCTTTTCATATTTTTCTCCTTTAGGTTTATTAAACAAACATTATCAATATGGCAATACACAACCAAAGAGCATAAAACAATCTCGATTGCTTATAAATGTCAATATATGCCTCCTGAAACATTTTACCTTTATAAAAGCATTGAAATTCAACTGCATTTCGCGTGTATAACACAAGGGATACAGTTATCAAAATAACAGAAATAGCAAGGGATATCAATGCTATTTTGAATTTTGAAGAGTCGTATGAATTCATCACTATATGAGCTATATTTGAGCTTACGGAAAAAATGTAGTTTTCATATTGCTCTGTTTTAACATTGATCAACAACAGCTTTGCAATTTCAGTTACAGCAGAGGAAAGAATAAGTAAAACAAGGGGAGTTATAAATCTCAGCTTGTATTTTTTTATTCTTTCATAATCATATTCTTCGATGTAGTTGATCTCTTTTTCTTGAACATCCTCGTAGAAATACGATATCGGCACGTCAAGAACGGAAGCAATTGTTTTTAATGTTTCAACATCGGGCAAATTTACTCCGCGCTCCCAACGCGAGACACTCCTATCAGTAACGTTCAGCCTTTCAGCTAACTGCTTTTGTGTCATTCCGAGCTCCTTACGCCTTTGTAAGATTATATCCCCAATACGCATATTTACCACCTCTTTTAAATAATTTTATATCAATTCGATACAAAAGTCAATGTCAAAATACGAGAGTTGAGCATATATTTTATTAATTGAGCTCTCTTTAACATTTTTATTCTTCGTAGAGTATAAACTTACTCTCTAAAAATATCACTTAAAACACAAAAACGGCAGGTCTTTTGACCTGCCGTCTATTTTTATTTTACTGCTTGATCTCTTCCATAACGAAGGCTTCGAGAACGTCGCCGAGCTTGATATCGTTGAACTTTTCAAGTCCGATACCGCACTCGTATCCGGAAGCAACCTCCTTCGCGTCGTCCTTAAATCTCTTAAGGGAGCTGATCTTATCCTCAAAGATAACGATACCGTCACGAACTACGCGGATCTGGGCAGCTCTTGTAACCTTACCGTCGGTAATGTAGGAGCCCGCGATAGTACCAACACCGGGAACGCGGATGGTCTGACGAACCTCTGCGTGTCCAAGCACTACCTCCTTGAACTTAGGAGCAAGCATACCCTTCATAGCCGCCTCGATCTCCTCGATGCACTCGTAAATTACGCGGTACGTTCTGATCTCAACGTTCTGTCTGTCCGCAGAATCCATCGCGCCCTTATCGGGACGAACGTTAAATCCTACGATGATGGCATTGGATGCCGCCGCGAGCATTACGTCGCCCTCGGTAATACCGCCGACTGCAGAGTGGATGACCTTGACCTTAACTTCCTCATTAGAAAGCTTCTGCAAGGATGCGCGAACCGCTTCGGCAGAGCCGTCGACGTCCGCCTTTACGATGATGTTAAGATCCTTAACACCCTCGGATATCTGGCTGAAGAGATCGTTAAGATTTGCTCTCGCGTTAGCCTTGAAAATCTCCTCCTTAGCCTGAGCCTTTCTCTGCTCCGCAAGCTCTCTTGCCATCTTTTCGTCCGCAACCGCATTAAATTCATCACCAGCAACGGGAACGTCCGCAAGACCGATGATCTCAACGGGAACTGAAGGACCTGCCTCCTTAACGGGCTTTCTGTTGTGGTCCGTCATAGCTCTTACACGGCCTACCGCCGTACCCGCGATAACAACGTCACCGTTATGAAGCGTACCGTTCTGAACGAGGACCGTCGCAACGGGGCCTCTGCCCTTATCGAGCTTAGCCTCGATAACGATACCCTTAGCGTGTCTGTTGGGATTAGCCTTAAGCTCCTTGACCTCCGCAACAAGAAGCACGGATTCAAGAAGATCGTCAATACCCTTGTGAGTTTTTGCCGAAACGGGAACGCAGATAACGTCTCCGCCCCATTCCTCGGGAACGAGGTCGTAACGCGTGAGCTCCTGCTTAACCGTGTCGGGATCCGCCGTGGGCTTATCCATTTTATTTATAGCTACTACAATATCAATACCTGCCGCCTTAGCGTGGTTGATAGCTTCGATGGTCTGGGGCATAATGCCGTCGTCCGCCGCAACAACGAGGATCGCGATATCGGTCGCCTGCGCACCTCTTGCACGCATAGCCGTGAACGCCTCGTGTCCGGGCGTATCAAGGAAAGTCATATCCTTGCCGTTTATCTGCACTCTGTAAGCACCGATGTGCTGAGTGATACCGCCCGCCTCACCGGACGTTACACTCGTATGACGGATAGCGTCAAGAAGTGAGGTCTTACCGTGGTCAACGTGTCCCATTACACAGATAACGGGCGCGCGTGACTGAAGCTTCTCCTCGGTATCAACGGTATCGTCAAAGAGCTTTTCTTCAATAGTAACAACGACTTCCTTGGTCACGATGGCGCCAAGCTCGTCGGCAATAAGATATGCGGTATCAAAGTCGATGACCTGATTTACCGTTACCATCATTCCCATCATCATAAGGCGCTTAACGACCTCACCCGCCGTCACCTTCAAGCGAGAAGCGAGCTCGCCAACGGAGATCTCGTCGGGCACGGTGATGCTGACAGGCTGTTTTTTAACTACCTGCTGCTGCTTTTTCTGAGCGTTCTTGTCGAACTTGTTGCTCTGCTGCTGACCCTTCTTATTAAATTTCTGGTTTCCGCCGCGCACGTCCTTGTGGCTGTCGGGAACGTAATTGTCAAGCTTTTCATCATACTTTGAAGCATCGTAGCTTGAGCCCCTCATATCTACTACGCGAGTAGTGGTGCTTCTTACACCCTTTTCGCCCTTAGCGGTCTGCTCACGAACGATGGCGGTAGGCTTGAAATGCTCCTTTGGAGCATTCTGATTGCCGTCCTCCTTGTCGCGTCCGAAGCCACCCTGCTGGGGCTTTTTATTCTGCTGGGGCTTCTGCTGACCAGCGCCAAAGCCACCCCTGTTGTTATTATCCTTATTAAAGCCGCCCGTGGGTCTGTCGGAGGCGGGTCTCTGTCCCTGCGCACCGTTTCTGTCAAAAGAGGGCTTGCCTGCAAATCTGTCTCCTGCGGGCTTCTGTCCCTGAGGAGCGGGTCTTTGCTGGTTGTTATTCTGTTGAGTCTGAGGTCTTGACTGCGCTCCTGCAGAGCTGCCCTGAGAACGGTTATCGGGCTTTGTCTGCTGAGGTCTGCTTTCCGGCTTGGATTGATTTCTGGCATTCTGTTGAGTCGCCTTGGATTTTGCCTCGGCTTCTGCCTTAGCCTTAGCTTCAGCCTCTGTCTTAGCTTTAGCCTTTGCTTCCGCTTCAGCCTTTGCCTTAGCCTCTGCCTCCGCTTTAGCTCTTGCTTCAGCCTCTGCTTTAGCCTTAGCCTCTGCCTCTGCCTTCTGAGCGGCAAGCTCAACCTCCTTGGCAGCCTGAAGCTTTGAGGGAATATAGGTATCCCCAAAGATATAGGAATCTATATCCTTGATCTGATTTTTCTTGGTGAGAGCCTCCATAAGAATATCAAACTCCCTGCCCTCAAGAGTGCCCTGCGTGGTTTTTGACGCAATACCCTTTTCTGCAAGGGTGTCAAGAATATCCTTACTCTTGATACCAAGATCCTTTGCTAATTGATTAATCTTAAATGCCATTAGTAACCTCCAGAATTCCGTTTTTCAGAATATGAACCGTTCAATAAAATCAAAAATTTGAATTACTCAAAATACTTGCCCATCATTTTATAAAAGCCCTCGTCCGTAATAGCCACGGCGGCAAGCGAGGAGCTCTTTCCGACAGCGGATGCGAGCGCTCCTCCGTCGGCATCAAGCCTTATTTTTTCGACTTGATAAAAACTACACTTGTCTGTTATTTTTTTGTGTGTATTTTCGGATGTATCCCCCGCCTCAAGCACAAGATATATCCTCTTTCCCTTTTGCATCGCTTCGATTATCATCGGCACGCCGAAGATGAGCCTTCCCGCCTTTGCGCAAAGACCGAGCGAGCTTAAAATTCTCTTACCGTCCATCATTCGCCGGCTTCTATCTTCTCACCAAGCTCCGCGTAAACCTCATCGGGTATCGCACATTCAAGGTGGGATGCAAGCTTTCCGCTCTTCTTTGCCTTGTTGAAGCATTTGACGCTCGCGCAAAGGTAGCAGCCCCTGCCGTTCTTTCTGCCCGTGGAGTCGAGAACTATCTCTCCCTCGGGAGTTCTTACCACTCTGATAAGCTCGCCCTTGGGCTTTCTCTCACAGCAACCGACGCACTGGCGGAGCGGGATCTTCTTTTTCTGTTCCATAAGTATATTATTCAGTCTTGATATCGATCTTTATGCCCGTAAGTCTTGCAGCAAGGCGGACGTTCTGGCCCTCCTTACCGATCGCAAGGCTGAGCTGATCGGGATTTACCACAGCTCTGCAGCTTCTCTCACCCGTCATCTCAACGAATTCAACGGGAGCGGGAGAAAGCGCCTCTGTAACGTACTGCAAGGGATCCTCGCTGTATCTGATTATGTCTATCTTCTCACCGTTAAGCTCATCAAGGATGGCGTTTATTCTCATACCGTGATTACCGATGCAAGCGCCGATGGGATCAACATCCTCGTCTCTCGAGTAAACGGAGATCTTCGTTCTTGAGCCCGCCTCACGGCACGCGCCCTTGATGATAACTACACCGTCAGCGATCTCGGGGATCTCAAGCTCGAATATTCTTCTTACAAGTCCCGCATGTGTACGGCTGAGAGTAACGATGGGGCCCTTGCCCTCTTTATTTACCTGAAGGACATAAACCTTTATCTTGTCGCCAACGTTAAGTATCTCGCCGGGTATCTGCTCGCTCTTAAGAAGAGTTGCAAAGCCGTTTTCGGTCTCAAGAAGCACGTTTCCGGTATCCGCGTGGATCTTGCTTACTGTTGCGGTGATGATCTCATCCTTCTGATTCTCGTAAGCCTCCTGGATTGCTCTGCGCTCGCCCTCGCGAATGCCCTGAATGATCACGGACTTAGCCGCGCCCGCGGAAAGGCGGCGGAAATTCTTGGGCTTTACCTCTCTCTCAACAAATGTTCCGAGAGTGTATTTCTTGGCGATCTTCTTAGCCTCCTCAAGGGAGATCTGCGTTTCGGGGTTTTCAACCACCTCAACGACCTCCTTCTGCTGATATACCTTTATATCCTCCTTGCGCTCATCTATCGCTACACGCACGTTGGTGTTGTTTCCGTACTCCTTTTTAAAAGCGGAAACGAGAGCAGCCTCGATCTTTTCGTACATATAAGACTTGGGAATGCCCTTTTCCTTTTCAAGCATATCAAGTGCGGCAAATAATTCCTTGTTCATTTTCCTTCTCCTTATTCAAAATCAAATACAGTATGCATTTTGGAAATTTCTTTTCTTTCAAAAGCGACGCTCTCGCCGCCCACATTTATAAGCACTCTTCCCTCTCCGTCAACGCCCTCGAGGATACCGACGAAGCTCTTTGAGCCGTTTTTGGGAGCGTAAAGCTTAGCCTCGACCTTCTCACCAAGGCACATAGAGATGTGCGCGTCGGTCTTTATCTCCCTCTCGATTCCGGGGGATGTGCATTCAAGATAGTAAGCGTCCTCAATAGGATCTGCCTCGTCGAGCATGGGGTCTATCGTTCTGTGGAATTTTTCACAGATATTTATATCAATGCCCTCTTCGGAATCGATAGTGATCCTGAGGATCCTCTTCGATCCCTCCTTGACGTACTCAACGTCCCAGAGGATGATACCCATCTCCTCGGCTACGGGAGCGACAAGCTCCGTCACCGTACCAACGATATTTTTCTTAATCATATCTTTTTAAATCTGCCTTTTCAAGAATTAAGAGTGGGTCGTTTGGGACCCACTCTCAGCTTAGTATGCCTCATTATAACACACCTTTTCTTATTTTGCAATAGTTTTTTGCATTTTTTTGAATTTTTTTACTTTTTTTATTATTTATATATAAATATTCAAAAATTATGTTTACAAAAATAAAATTTCGTGCTATAATTATGGGAAGATCATTAAAATGCCTAAGTATGCATTTTAATTGACCGTCAAATAATCAAAGGAGAATAAAATCCAATGAGTAAAAAGAACAATAGCCGTGTATTCACGGAAAATAATATGCTTTTATGGATATGTCTGTTAAGCAGCGTGATATTCTTCGGTCTTTACGCCGCAGTCGATATCTTCGTTGATAACTATCCTATGTGGCTCGGCCCCGTGCTGTTCATAGCGGACGCTATGCTGATACTCGCGGTGCTTATAGCGTATAAGAGGAAGCGCGACCTTGAGGCAAGCTTCAAGGAAAGCACGCTTCTTATGGAAAAGGCTATGACGGGTATGATGAGAAGCGTTGATATTCCCTGTATCCTCACCCTTCCCACAGGACTTATCGCGTGGTGCTCCCAGGGCGCACATAAAATGCTCGGCACGTCGGAGAGCCTGCTTCAGAAGAATTTCAACGAGCTTTGCTCCGTAAGTATAGACGACCTCGTAGCAACTCTCACGGATGACGAGGCAAAGAAAAACGACGGCTCCCTTCCCGTAGTGATAGGCGGACGCAACTATTACGCAAAGATCTATCTTCAAACGCTCGGTAAAAACACCTATTACCTTGTGACATTTACCGACTATACCGAATACGAGCAGCTTCGCATCAAAAACTATAACGAGTCTCCCGTTGTCGCTCATATAGTCCTTGACAACCTTAACGAGATAGCGGAGTACGTAAGAGTAAACTACCGCTCTGCAGCAAATGAGATCGAGGACATCTTAAAGAAATTTGCCGATGATATGGACGGATTTATCAGAGAATATAACCGCGATAGATACATAATGGTATTTTCGAGGGAAAAATATAACGAATGCGCCGAAAACAAATTCGATATTCTTGAGACCGTAAGAAACGTGCGCCTTGGCGACAGCTCCGTTCCCGTAACCATCTCTATGGGCATCTCCCTTGTGGGTGAGAATTTTGAGGAAAGAGAGAAAAACGCTTTCTCCGCCCTTGAATTCGCACTTCAGCGCGGCGGCGACCAGGTGGCGGTCAAGACCGAGGAGGACGTTCTGTTCTACGGAGGAAGAACTAAAGGAGTTCAGAAAAAGCTCGGCTCTCAGATGCGAGTTTTCGCAACACAGCTCACCTCCCTTATCTCGAGCGCGGGCAACGTTCTTATTATGGGACACGCAAATCCCGACTTCGATGCAATAGGCGCGTGCGTGGGAATCGCAAGACTCTGTATGTTCTGCGGTCAGAAGCCTAAGATCGTAATGAATACAAGAAACAAGAACTTCTTGGCTTGCACCGAAAAGCTCCTTCTTCTTGAGGACTACAAAAACACCTTCATATCCGCAGAGGCAGGACTTGATATGGTGCGCTCGGATACGCTCCTCATTATAGTTGACGCAAACAATTTCAATATTCTCGAATCCCCCGACCTTGCGAATAACGTGGCGGACTATGTAATAATAGACCACCACAGAAAGGTAGCGGAATTTGAAAACGAGCCTAAGCTCACTCCTCTTATCGACCCCTCCGCATCCTCCGCGTCCGAAATGGTAACTGCAATCTTAGAGCAATGCCTGCCCTCGGACGGTATGTATAAGGAGGAGGCAAATCTGCTCCTTGCGGGTATTATGGTCGATACCAAGAATTTCACGAGGACCACGGGCGCTATGACCTTCTCTGCTGCGATGCACTTAAGAAGCATCGGCGCAAGCAGCGAGATAGCAGGTGCGTTCTTCAAGGAGGAATTCAACGACTTTATGAGCGAGGCAAAATTCGGCTCCAACGTCACGCTGTATATGGAAAAGATAGCCATAACTCAAAGCAACGGAAACGATCCGTCCTTTGACAGAGTGGCTGCGGCTAAGGCAGCGGACAAGCTGCTCACCGTTCGCGGAGTAGAGGCATCCTTCGCTCTCGTTGAGATAGACGGAGTGATCCATATCTCCGCGCGCTCAAACGGAGGCATCAACGTTCAGCTCATTCTTGAAAAGCTTGGCGGCGGCGGTCACTTCGATATGGCGGCGGCTGCGCTCAGAGGCGAGGATATGAGAGCGGTTCTCTATCGTCTCAAGGATGCTATCGACGAATATTTTAAGGAAAATTAACGGATTATTTCAAGATTTTTTAAGAATTGTATCTTATAATCTCACAGTCAGGAGAATTTATTTATGAAAGTAATGTTAACACAGGATGTAAAGGGACAGGGCAAAAAGGACCAGATCATTGAGGTCTCCGACGGCTACGCAAGAAATTTCCTTCTCCCCAAAAAGCTCGCAATAATCGCTGACGCAAAGGCGGTTAACGAGGCAAGAAATAAGGAGGCGTCCAATCTTCACAAAATAGAGGTTGCTAAGGCAGAGGCTAAGGCAACTGCGGACAAGCTCTCAAAGATAATCGTTCAGATAAACGAGAGCGCAGGTAACGATAACCGCCTTTACGGAGCGGTAACAGCAAAGGACATCGCTGAGAGACTCCAGAAGGATCACGGCATTACCGTTGATAAGAAAAAGCTCATACTCACGGAAGCCATCAAGACCTTTGGCACCTATAAGGTGGAGATAAAGCTTTACGGTGCGGAGATAGTAGGTACCATCACGGTACAGGTCTCCCCCAAGCAGTAAGCGAGGAAGAGTATGGAAGAGCTTAACAGAAAATTACCATTCTCTCTTATAGCAGAGCAGTCGCTCCTCGGCTCGATCCTTATAGATCCGGCATCCATAAACGAGGTCGCTGATCTCGTCAAGGCGGATGATTTCTATATTACGGAGCATAAGCAGATATACCTTGCGGCAGCGGAGCTTTTTATGACCAACCGCGAGATCGACGTCGTTACTCTTATCGATGCGCTCGTACGCAGGGGCATCTATGATAAGAGCGGGGGCGAGGACTATATCCGTACACTCTCAGAGGTCGTTCCCACAGCACTCAACGTTAAGGACTATGCAAGGATAGTTAAGGAAAAGAGCGCGCTCCGTCAGCTTATCGAGGTCTGCGGAGAGATCAACGACAGCGCCTTCTCCGAGCAGGAGAGCGCAAGCGGTATCATCGAGCTTGCCGAAAGCAAGATATTTGCGATCGCGCAAGGAAGAGATACCAGAAACTTCAGACATATCCGCGACGTTCTCGGAGCGGTATATAATAATCTTCACGAGCTTTCAATAAATCCCGACGCGGCTCACGGAACTCCCACCGGATTTTCGGGGCTTGACCGCACGCTCGTCGGTATGGGTAATTCCGACCTCATTCTCGTCGGTGCGCGTCCCGGTATGGGTAAAACGTCCTTCGCTCTCAATATCGCGACGAACGTTGCGCAAAGCACCAAGAAAAAGGTGTGCGTGTTCTCACTCGAGATGAGCGCAGAGCAGCTCGTTTCAAGAATTTTGTCAAGTGAAGCACTCGTTGACAGCTACGAGCTTCGCTCGGGCAAGCTCTCAAGCGATTCTTGGGAAAAGATCGCCGACGCAAGCTCACGCCTTGCATCCTGCGATATACTTATAGACGATACCTCGGGACTTACCGTCACCGAGATGAAGGCAAAGCTGCGCAGAGTCGATAATCTTGGACTCGTAGTGGTTGACTACCTTCAGCTTATGCAGAGCGACAGAAAGATCGATAACCGCGTTCAGGAGGTTGCAGACATCTCCCGCGCGCTCAAGATAATGGCAAAGGAAATGAACGTCCCCATCATCTGCTGCGCTCAGCTCTCCCGCGGTCCCGAATCAAGAACCGATAAAAAGCCAATGCTTTCAGACCTACGTGACTCCGGTGCCATCGAGCAGGATGCGGACGTCGTAATGTTCCTTTACAGAAACGAATATTATAAGAACGATGCAACTCCCGGCGAAAGCAACGCGGCAAATATTGCCGAGGTCATAATCGCAAAGAACCGTCACGGCTCAACCGGTACTGTAAAGATGGGCTGGATAGGTCAGTACACCAAGTTCCGCACCATCGCGGACAACATCGAAGAATAATTACGGAAATGGGGGATAATATGAAGCCCGAAAGCAAAATTTCATACGTGTCCCCCCACCTGCTTGCAGGACTTCCCAAAAACACTCCCGTCCTGCTCGCCTTTTCGGGAGGCGCGGATTCAAGCGCGCTCCTGTCAATGCTTGTAAAGGATTCTCATAAAAACGGATATTCCCTATCCGCCGCGCATTTTCACCACGGAATACGGGGTGATGAGGCAGATCGCGACGCAGAGTTCTGCAGACGGACAGCCAATGAATACGGCATTTCATTTTACATTGAGAAAGCGGATATTCCGTTCCTCGCAAGACAGAGCGGAAAAAGCATAGAAGCCGAGGCAAGAGAGCAGAGATACGCGTTTTTTGAAAAAATAATGAGGGAAAACGGCATTCCCATACTCGTAACGGCACATCACGCCGAGGACCGCACCGAGAGCATCCTGCTCCACATCCTTCGCGGAAGCGGCTTGCGCGGACTCGTCGGTATCGAGCCCTGCCGCGCGCTTGCTAAGGGCCTTTATCTCGTCCGACCGATCTTAAACACAGAAAAGAGCGATATCCTTGAATATTGCGCGCAAAACGGCATAGAATACGTTACCGACAGCACAAATGCCGATACGGGATACGCAAGAAATGCTGTCCGTGCAAAGCTCGTCCCAAAAATGAAGGAGATTCAGCCAAATCTCAGCTCCGTCTTCGCAAGACTCTCCGAAAGCGCCGCCGAATCCGACGGATTTATAAGAGAGTGTGCGGAAGAGTTTATAAAAAGCGAGTGTAATAGCACCGTTCCGCTTCAAAAGCTATGCGCGCTGCACCCCGCGCTCAGATCAAGGGTGATCTCGATCTTCTTTGAAAAGAGCTTCGGAGTTTCGCTCGAGCGAGTACATATAAGCGCAATAGTCGAGCTTTGCGAAAAGGCAACGCCCCACTCGTCGCTTTCACTTCCGGGTGAAATAAACGCAATAATCGAAAACAGCTCTCTCACTTTTTCAAAAAAAATTGAGAATACTCCGCCGTCAGATTTTAACATTCCATTTTTTGAGGGTAAAATGACGGTCACGGAGGGCATAATAATTAATATTGAAAAAAATCCAACGCAAAAACGCAAAAATTCTTCCCTTTCGGTCGATATTGCAGCGCATCTTTTGGATAGCGGCGCACACTTCAGACCGAGGCGCGAGGGCGACGTTATAACGTGCGGAAAAATGAATAAAAAAGTCAAAAAGCTGATGAGTGAGAAAAAGCTCCCTCTCAGCCAAAGATATAGCCTTCCCCTTCTCGTATCTGCAGACAATGTGCTGTGGGTGCCCTCGGTCGCGCTCAGCGATACGGCGCGTAATGCATCAAGGGACGACGGCTTCTACAGAATAAGCATCGAAACAGAAAACTAATATACACCCCGGAGGTAATTGATGAAAAACAATGTAAAGGTGATCCTCTTCTATGTTTTGCTCATCGCTACGATTTTCGTAGCGGTATTCGCTATAATGGGTAATCCTTCTTCTAGTCAGGAGCCGATATTCAGCGACATAATGGAGCTTTTCGCAGAGGACAGAGTAAAGGAATTTGAGGTGAGCAGCGAAAACGTGCTTACCCTGATCGTTTATAAAACCGATAAGGAGGGCGTTCTCACGGACGTAACGGGTCTCAAGACCGAAAAGATCAGCTATAAGCTTCGTGACGTGGAGCTTTTCCGTGAGGAATTTGAAAAGTACCAGGACAATAAAAACCTTGAAAAATACGACTATAAGCCCCTCGCTACGTATCCTTGGTGGCTCTCACTGATTACCACTATTCTTCCCCTCGCGGTAATGGCTTTCTTCTTCTACTATCTTATGAAGCAAATGAACAAGCGCGACGGCGGAATGATGAGCTTTGGTAAGGCGAAGGCTCATATGCCCGATAACGATAAAAATAAGGTCACCTTTGCTGACGTTGCGGGCGCAGAGGAGGAAAAGGAGGAGCTTGTAGAGATCGTAGAATTTCTTAAGGATCCTCAGAAATTCGCCCGTCTTGGCGCAAAGATCCCCCACGGCGTTCTTCTCGTGGGCCCTCCCGGCACGGGTAAGACACTTCTCGCTAAGGCGGTTGCCGGTGAAGCGGGAGTTCCCTTCTTCTCAATGAGCGGCTCCGACTTCGTTGAAATGTACGTCGGCGTTGGCGCAAGCCGTGTAAGAGACCTTTTTGATACAGCAAGAAAAGCCCCCGCGGCAATCATATTCATAGACGAGATCGATGCGGTGGGACGTCACAGAGGCGCAGGCCTTGGCGGCGGACACGATGAAAGAGAGCAGACTCTCAACCAGCTTCTCGTTGAAATGGACGGTTTCGGTACGCACGAGGGTATAATCATTATGGCGGCGACCAACCGCGCGGATATTCTTGACCCCGCCCTTCTCCGTCCGGGTCGCTTTGACCGTCAGGTAAGAGTTGGCTATCCCGATATCAAGGGACGCGAGGAGATCCTTAAGGTACACGCAAGAAAGAAGCCAATGGAAAGCACCGTTGACTTCCACAAGATAGCGCAAAGCACCATAGGCTTTACAGGCGCGGATCTCGCTAACCTTCTCAACGAGGCGGCGCTCCACGCAGCAAAGCACGACAAGAGCCTTATAGGTATGGAGGATATCGAAAAATCCTATATGAAGCTCCTCTTGGGAGTTCAGAAAAAGACCAAGGTGAGAACCGAGGCAGATAATAAGCTCACGGCTTATCACGAGGCAGGACACGCGGTAGCTTCCTACTATTGCGAGCATACCGACCCCGTAAAATTCATCTCAACTGTTCCCTCCGGTAATTACGGCGGCGTGACCGTAAGCATTCCCGAGCAGGATACCTTCACATCCACAAAGAAGCAGATGTTCGAGTCCATCATTCTTTCAATGGGCGGAAGAGTCGCTGAGGAGCTCATCCTTGACGATATCTCAACGGGCGCGTCGGGTGATATTCAGCAGGCTACAAAGACCGCTCGAAATATGGTAACAAGATACGGTATGAGCGATAAGCTCGGCACCGTCCTCTACGGCTCGGGACACTCCGATACAGAAGTGTTCCTCGGCAGAGATTTCAATAATACAAAGAACTATTCCGAAAAGATCGCCGCAGAAATCGACGACGAGGTTCGCGCGATCATCGAAAGCGCATACGCGGAATGTAAGAAAATACTCACAGAGCATATCGATAAGCTCCACCTCGTTGCAGGATATCTTCTTAAGACCGAGTTTATGGACGGCGATCAGTTCAAGGCTGCTATGGAAAATGACCTCACCTTTGATGAGATCGACGAGATAGCGCGCGAAAAGGAAAGAAAGAGCCGCGAGGAAAACGAGGCTAAAAAGCGCGAGGAGGAAGAGGAGCAGCGCAAGGTAGAAGAAGAGCTTCGCCGCGAAAAAGAGGAGCGCGAAAGAATGATGAACGCCCCCCAAGGTGAAACCTTCGACGACACTCCCGATAACGATTCCGAATCCGTAGATAAAGAATGATCAATCAGTATGCCGACCGCATAGGCGGTCGGCATACGTTTAGAAAAAACAGAAAGAAAGACTGTTCTTTTTCGAGAAAAAGAACCAAAAAGCTTAAAAGCGCTTTGCCCAAAAGCCATTTAGTTAGTACTAACCCGACTAAATCCGCGCAAATTGTGTCAATTAATTGACACAGATCGATTTTCTCGCCACTTTCGCAGGCACATGAAAACCTTAAAAGCTCATTTCATTCGCTTCGGGTAGGCTATGGGAATCTTGAAAAACAAGAAATACTAACCAAATAAAAGCAGGGCGGTTCGAGTAAAATCAAATCGTCCTTGCTTTTTTATGTGAGATGTGATATAATCGAATCAAAAGATAGTAAAGCGAAAGGGGGAAAGAGACATGAATAATTATGAAAAAAAGAAAAAAAGAATAATCGCATTAGCTTATATGCATAGATATGGATGGATAGCTATTCTTTTTGGGTGCATAACCGTGTTCCCAAAAGCTGTTTTTATTTTTTTTGGTGTTGGATTTATAGTATCTGCCATTTGGTCATTTGTTGGATATAAACTTAGATGGAAACATATATTTTGTTCTTATCAAAATGCATATCGCTTACCCATGACGCCTAATAATATTCGTTGGGGATGGGTAAAAAAGTCAGATGCATATGGCATACCAATTATTTTATTTGTTATCGGTGTGGCGAGTCTAGTTATGTTTTTTGTGATCTTTTTTAATACTTCATGCTGACTGTATTAACGAATCCATATGCTCGAAAATCTATAATTTGCTATATTTTACGGGGCCACATTGTAATCAATAAGGCAACGCTCAGCAATAGCAAATTACAGATTTTCGACAAGGGAGAAAATCGTTACGTGTTGCTTTGCAACACAATTTGCGCGAAATCAGTCGGTTTTGCACTTTCTGAACGGCTGTCGTGCGTAGACTTTTAAAAGTT
Organism: Clostridia bacterium; assembly: GCA_017531925.1. Lineage (GTDB taxonomy): Bacteria > Bacillota > Clostridia > Oscillospirales > CAG-272 > RGIG4608. The sequence continues at coordinate 45,838 of JAFXKD010000002.1, forward strand.
TTTTGGTTCTTTTTTTCAAAAAAGAACTACCCCTGCCTAACTAACTTAATCTGAAAAGGAACACACTATGAACTTAATATTAGCCTCAAAATCGCCGAGAAGAAAAGAGATACTTGAAAATCTCGGTGTAGAATTCAAAATAATCACCTGCGAAACTGACGAGCATACCGATGAGCAAAACGGCAGAAAATACGTTGAGGAGATTGCATTCCGCAAGGGCAACGCGGTGTGCGAGCTTCTTGAGAGCGAAGGCAAATTTGACGAAAGTCAAATAATCCTCTCCTGCGACACCGTGGTAGTGAGCGCGGACGGAGAGATAATGGGCAAGCCACACGACCGTGCCGACGCAAAAAGAATGATTATCGCCTTTTCGGGCAAGCCCCATTTCGTCATCAGCGGAATTGCGCTCATCACCAAGGAAAAGACCGTTATAACGAGCGAAAGCACAACCGTATTCTTCGATACCGTTGACGAATATGACGTCGAGCGATATCTCGACACGGACGAAGCTTACGACAAAGCGGGCGCATACGCGATACAGGGCTACGCGTCGCTCTGGATAAACGGGATCGAGGGTGATTATTTCAACGTTGTTGGACTCCCCGTCAAAAAGCTCTCCGATACGCTCAAAAAGGAATTTGATATAAAATTGGCGTAATAAAATTCACCAAAAGCGTAATTATTTTTTTGTTCAAAACTCCCTTTGCAAAAGTTTTTCCGTTATGATAAAATATATGTAGAGAAATTTTGCAAAACGGGGGAGATCAATATGGATATTGCCGATATCAAGGAAAGAATGACCTTACTTTTTGAGCAGGGCGCGGACATACACGTCACCGTCCACTCCAAAAGACCGAAAATAAACATCACCGAGTCACAGGCACGCATCGTCGGGGTCTATAAAAACCTCTTTACGATAGAAGCCGTGGAAAACGGACTCAAAAAGACCTTCACCGTTCCCTATACGGACATATTTATCGGAAAGGTCTCAATAAAAGAATTATAAAAAAGCAGTTTTATGTTGTAAAACTGCTTTTTTTGTGATATAATCGAATTATCAAGAGAAAACGGAGACTAAACTATGAAAATTGCAGTCATCAACGGCAGCCCCAAGGGGCAGTACAGCATAACGCTTCAAACGGTTTTATACCTCAAAAAGAAGAATCCCGCGCTTGATATCGAGATACTTCACGCAGGACAGATGATAAGATCGCTTGAAAACGATTTTACAAGAGCAAAGGAGCTTATCGACGCTTCCGATGCGATCATCTTCTCATACCCCGTCTATACCTTTTTAGCACCCTCTCAGCTCCATAGATTTATCGAGCTTATGAAGGAGCATAAGGTCGATATCGAAAATAAATTCGTTACGCAGATAACCACCTAAGCATTTTTACGACGTTACCGCACATAAATATATCGAGGAAAATATGCTCGATATGGGCGCGCGCTACATCAAGGGGCTTTCTGCGGATATGGACGACCTTCTCACCGATGGCGGAAAAGAGGACGCGGACAAATTCATTGAAAGATTTTTGTGGTCGGCGGAGCATCGCGTATATACGCAGGGCAAAAAGACAGAGCCCACCGCAGCTCGCGTTCCCGTTGAAAAGAGGATTACAAATCACAAACATATAGACGGCAAGGATATAGTTATCATCACCGACTGCGATGACGATCAGTCCAACCTCTATTATATGATAAAACGATTTCGCGACAATTTCAAGTATAATACCCGACTTATAAATATAAACGAGCTTAAGATCAACGGCGGCTGCCTCGGTTGCTTCCGCTGCGCCGTTTCGGGCAATTGCGTTCATAAGGACGGATTTGACAACTATCTGCGCGTACATATTCAGACCACGAGCGCTATGATTTACGCATTTGAGATAAAGGATCACTCTATGGGCTCGCGCTTTAAGATGTATGATGACAGAAACTTCTGCAACGGTCACCGCACTGTCACCGAGGGTATGCCCGTAGGCTATATCATTTCCGGTGATTACTCCAAGGAGAGCAATCTTCAGACCGTTATTGAGGGTAGAGCCGAGGTCGGAGGTAATTTCCTCGTTGGAGTTGCAACGGATGAGCTGGATCCGACGGGCGAGATCGAAAAGCTCTCAAGAGCGCTCACCTTCGCGCTTGAGACCGAGCAGAAGGCACCGCGCAATTTTTACGGCGTGGGCGGAAATAAGATCTTCCGCGACCTCATTTACGGAATGCGCGGAATGATGAAGGCGGATCATAAATTCTTCAAGACGCACAAAAAGTACGATTTCCCGCAGAAGAAATGGTATAAATCCATTGTAATGTACCCCCTCGGCTGGCTCCTTTCCAATGAAAAGATCGTTGCCAAAATGGGCAACAAGATGAACGAGGGCATGATAGCTCCCTATAAAAAAATGTTCAAGCAGATGGACAGATACGAGGAGCAAAAGAAGATCCACGGAGTATAATAAAAAGGCACTTCAAAATTGAAGTGCCTTTATTTTATTTGGTTCCGAAAAGGACTCCGCGGATGATCTCACCCGTCTTTTCCTCGC